>JAUIKB010000439.1 GCA_030430975.1 Polyangia bacterium | reverse complement strand
TTCTTCTTCAGTACGACGAAGCCGCTGCCGCCGCCCGCGAGGTAATTGCTGGTAGCGAAGTCGTAGGAGCCGGTCGGATCGATCTCAAGTAGACACCTGCCGGCTCCGTTTTCGTCCAGACGACTCAGATCGCACGCGTTGAGTCGATCGCCACAGTCTGCGTCTGACTGGCAAGGCGCATCATCATCGACACCGATGTAGATGGAGTCGGCACAAGGCCCCTTCGCGCAAATGCCCGAATCGCCGCAGTCGTTAGACGGACAGTCATCATCCACCTCGCACGCGGGCTGGTCGCGTTCGGCGTTGCATTCACTGCAGTTGAGCACGACCCGCGCGCCAGCGATCTGGACCTGAGTGGAGCAACCGCGCCCCGCTGAGCGACGCGCGATGAAGTCGAACATATCGCGCACTTCGACGCCGGAAAGCTGCATCTTCGAGATCGAGTTATCGAACGGGAAAATATTGAACATCTGTTCGACGGTCACCGGACCGGGGACCATGTCCGCCCGAATACCTGTCGTGTTCGTCATCGAAAAATCGGTCTCGACGCCGAGTCGCCGCCACATTGCGCTGGCGACCACATTGCCCAACGGACTGTCGCCACCGCCGGCACCGATGCGCCGCGATCCGTCGGGGGCGTAGCCAACCAGCAGGTCGAGATCGACCAAGAGATCGAGCTGCTCGCGGTAAGGCAACAGCATGTTCTTGACCTCGCGTTGCTCAGGCAGGTCAGCGGTCACGGGAATAAGCGTGTAATCGTGACTCACCAGCTCAAAGCCGTTCAATGGATCGTAGCCATCTGGCAGGTCGACGCGATCGTTGGACGCGATGAGATCCAGACGCCCGACGTACTTGGCAAATGCGCCGGAATGCGCCAGCACGACTCTACGTGGTTCGCAGTAGCGCCGTACGTACCTGGTTGGATCGCCAGGATTGGCGCCCTCAGGATCGGGTAGCTCGATAAAGTGTCGACCCTGCGCATCGCGTTCTGCGCAGTCTTCGACGATCTTGGGTGGTTCCAACACGATGTGGTTGTGTCCACCGAGCACGAGATCGATACCGGTCGTCCCCTTGATCATCTCCTCGTCGCCGGACAGGCCGAGGTGCGTCACGAACACGACGAGGTCGACCAGCGGTCGAAGCAAGTCGATGTACGCTTGTGCCACGTCGATGGTGTTGAGCGGCGTCACGCCCAAGCTGTTAGGTCGTTGAAATAGCGACGAGATGCTCGACAGGTTGCCCATGCCGATCACGCCCACCTTGAGGTTGCGAACGTTGAACGTCGTGAACGGCAGCAGCACGTTCTCGAGATCTCGACCCTCGGTTTCCGGGTGATCGAGCAGGTAGTTCGCGGCCAGTGGCGTGAACGTCGCCCAACGCTGATACTGGGTCCGCGCGTTGAGCGCGCCCTTGTCGAACTCGTGGTTGGCGACGGACTGAGCGTCGACGCCCATCAGGCTCAATGCGCGAATCTCTGCTTCGCCATTGAAGAAGTTGAAGATCGGCGCGCCTTGGAAGCAGTCACCGCCGTCGATATGCAGGACCCGCTCGCTGCGGGCACGTTCCCGGCCGATGATGTGAGCGATCCGGGCGGCACCGCCGACAACCGCGACGCTCCCCTGCACTCCCAAGCCGAGATTGGCGTCGGCCTGGGTGATTTGAAGCGCATACGGGAACAATCGCGAATGCATATCGGACGTATGCAAGAACGTGATCTTGGTCTGGCCCTTGAGCTGCGGCGGCTCATGGTTCTGGGGGCAACCCGACACCACGAGCGCGCAGCAAAGCGCTATCGGAAGCATCCAAAGCCAACGCACACCCATAAGCGACACAAGGCCTACCCCGGTGTTCACGAGACTAAAAGGTTGAAATCAGCTTAATCTCTTACGCCACGACGACGTGAACCAGAGTTCACCGAGACGTCACGCGAAACGGTGTGTCTCACCGCGCTACGGTTCGGAATCGTCCAGCAGATCGCCGAGGCGCTCCGCAAACGCCGCCTTAAGCAGCGTTTCGACCCGGTCCGCGCTGTCCGCCGACGCCGCCGCCAGCGCAACGGCTTCGGCCTCGGCGACGGTCACGCGGGCCAACGCCTCTTTGACCTCGCCCAGGGATGAAGCCTCCATCGACAGCTCGCGTAGCCCCATCCCGAGCAAGAGCAAGGCTGCCAGCGGATCGCTGGCCATCGCCCCGCACACGGCCACCGGGCGGTCGGATTGGCGTGCCGCGGCGATGACTCCCGAGATCAGCCGGATGATGGCTGGTTCGAGCGGCGAGGCGAGATACGCGAGGTCTTGATTCGATCGATCCACGGCGAGCGCGTACTGAACCAGATCGTTCGTTCCGATACTCAAGAACTCCGCCTCCCGTGCGAGGAGATCTGCCATCACCGCGGCGCTTGGCACCTCCACCATCGCCCCGACGGGGACGTTCTCTGCCACCGCGTGGCCGGCCGCCTTTACCTCGGCGAAGGCGGCCGATATCAACTTCCGAACCTGCAGGAACTCCGGAATGACCGAGATCATCGGAACCATGATCCGCAGCGCGCCGTGCGCGGACGCGCGCGCCATCGCCCTCAGCTGAACGCTGAAAATCTCTGGCCGCGACAGGCCCAGGCGGACCGCGCGCAGTCCCAGGGCTGGGTTCATTTCATCGGGCGCCTGAAACGCGCTCACGAACTTGTCGCCACCGATGTCAAACGTACGAAGCGTAACCGGCAAGGGAGAGACTTCTTCTAGAACACTCCGGTACGTTTCGTACTGTTCCTCTTCGTCCGGTAGATCCGCCCGATCGACGAACAGGAATTCAGTGCGGTAAAGGCCGATGCCCTGGGCGCCCTCGCCCACAGCGATCTTGGCCTCGGACGGGAGCTCGATGTTGGCTCGCAATGTGATGGGCACTCCACAGCGCGTCGCGGCAGGACGGTCCCTTTCCTCATGCCGTCCCTGCACACGCTGGCGGCGCCGTTCCGCACGCTCATTGGCGGCTGTCACCATTTCCGACGTCGGCGCGACCGTCACGCGACCGCGCGCACCCTCGACGACGATGTGATCGCCGGTGCCGACCAGGCTGAGCAAATTGCGCACGCCGACGACCGCGGGAATCTCTAATGCGCGGGCCAAAATCGCCGTATGAGACGTCCGCGTCCCGATCTCCGTGACGAGCGCTGCCACCGTAGCCTTGGTGAGCGCCGCGGTTTCAGCAGGCGAGAAATCGTGCGCGACCAACACCGCCGGTTCGCCTAGATCGGGCAAGGACAGCGCCTTCTCGCGCCCGGTGAAACCCTTCAAGATGCGGTCCGCGACGAACTCGAAATCGTGGCTTCGTTCCGCGAGGTACGGATCGCCGCCGCGGCGAAGCTGGTCGGACATCCGCGCCACAGCGTTTTCGAGCGCCCACTCGGCGCACTGGTGGTCTTCTCGGACGTGGTTGAGCACGCCTTCGCGCAGTAGCTCGTCCTCGACCATCAAGATGTAGGCTTCGAGGATCGACGCCTCAGCCCGAGCAGCGCTGTCGCGAATCCGTTGGGCAACGACCCGCAGTCCGGCTGCTGCTTCAGCAACCGCCGCATCGAACCTAACCATTTCCTCGTCGACCGCGGCGCTCGAGATGTGGCGGTGGGGGGCGCCAACGCGTCCCGTATTAACGACCACTGCGCGACCGATCGCCACGCCTTTGGAGCCGGCGATGCCGGTCAGCACGACGGGTATCGCCGATGACGGAGGCATCGTGCTCACTTTGCCGTCCGCTGCGCCCCCGGGTTCCGTCAGTCGGTCGATTCGCCGGCTACTCATCTTCGCCGAACCGGTCGTCGATCAATTCGCCGATCGCGGCGAGGCAATCGTCCGCATCGTCGCCAACCGCTTCTACATCCAAGCTGGTGCCCTGGGCACCGCACAACAGCAGCACGCCCATGACGCTCTTCGCGTTCGCTGTTTGCCCCTCGCGGCCGACCGTTACGTCACTGCGAAATCGCCCAGCACAAGCGACGAGGCGGGACGCAGCCCGGGCGTGAAGTCCGAGTTTGTTCTTAATTACGAAGGTCGCCCGCGCTGTGCTCATCGCGTCTCCTCGAGTAACGCATTCGTCTCTTGGCGAAGCCAATCCGTTATTGAGCCCCTCACAGCGTTCCGCCTCCCCCTCGAGGTCCGCCCCCGATGAAGTCGGGTTCCGTCCGTCGGTCGAGACTACCGCGCTCAACATCGCGATGCACTATCTCCAGCGTCTTGGCCCCCTGTTCCCGCAGCACGGCGCCGATTTTTTCGGCTAGCGCGACGCTTCGATGCCGGCCCCCGGTGCAGCCGATCGCCACCGTCAAGTAGCTCTTTCCTTCGCGCTCATACAGCGGCACGCAGTACGAAAGCAACGCCATCGCCCGATCGTAGAACCCTTTGGTCGCCGGATCGGCCAGCACGTAAGCGGCAACGTCGTCGTCGGTGCCTGCTCCGCCTTTGAGTTCTGGAACGAAGTACGGATTGCGCAGAAACCGCACGTCTAGCACCAGGTCCGCATCAACCGGAGCTCCGTACTTGAAACCGAACGAGACGACCCGCGTCAACATTCGGCGCCCGCCCCCGGCAGTGGGGCCGTATGCCGACACGATGCGACGTCGTAGCTCGTGCACGCTCAGGCGCGTCGTATCGATAATCTCGGACGCTCGAGCACGTAGCGGAGTCAACCGCTCGCGCTCGATCTGAATACCGTCGAGAACGGCCGTGGCCGCGCCCTCATCGCCGGGCACCGGATGGGTGCTCAGTGGATGCGGGCGCCGGGTGCTACTGAACCGACGTAGCAGCTCCTGATCAGATGAATCGAGGAACAAGACGTCTAGCGTGCGTCGATCCGGTACCGAGATCGCGTCCAGCACCCCAGTAATATCGTCCAAGAAGCTGCGCACACGAACATCCAAACCGAACCCAACCCGGCGCACGCCGCCGGCCTCGCATGCCTGCAACGTCTGAGCCACGACCGGTGGCGGAATATTGTCGACACAGAAAAAGCCCAGGTCCTCCAGCGCGTGCAGCGCCGTGGATTTGCCCGCGCCGCTAAGTCCCGTGACTACGACGACGCTAACTCGATCGGCCGACTCAGTCATGACGGTCCCGGGCCCTTGGCTGGTGGAGGCACCGCGCTTTCGCTATCGTGACCTCTGGGCGCCCGGTCCCTTGGGCGCAAGACGCGCTCAGGCCGCATCGAACTGCCATCGTGGACTGTCGCGGCGAGCGTCTGGTCAACTCGGTCGACGAAGCCTTTCGCCGTGTCGGTTCCCGCTTGGCGAAGCAGCTCGTGCCGGGCTGCGATTTCGACGATCGAACTCATGTTGCGACCTGGTCGCACCGGTAAACGCACCTCTCTAATCGGAACCCCCAGGATGTTCATCGTGTGTTCATCCACGCCCAGGCGATCGTAACCGCCCGGTTCGCCTTCTTCCCAGAGATCGAGCCGAGCCACTAGGTCGATGCGCTTGCGTTCACGAATCGCCGTGACGCCGAACAGCTCCTTGATATCCAGGAT
>JAUIKB010000438.1 GCA_030430975.1 Polyangia bacterium | reverse complement strand
CGGAGGCGGTGGTGGCGGGTTACAGCTCACGATGATGACGTCCCAGAGTCCGTTCACGCAGCGAGCCTCTTCTGGGGGGCAGCATTGACTATCGCCGTACTCGCATACTTCTGTCCCGTCGACTTCACACGGGGCGCCCAGACTCGGTAGACTCGGGGGACAGTCCGGTGGCGGGGGGTTGCTGTTGCCGCCGAAGCCGGTCGCTCCGCCGACTCCTGCTGCGGCGCCGCTGCCGGTTCCAGCATTACCGGTTCCAGCATTACCGGTTCCAGCATTACCGGTTCCAGCTGTCCCGCCGCTCCCGTCGCCGCTCGACTGGCCTCCGCATGCGCTGCTGAGCGACAGCCCCGCCACGGTGACGACAAACGGGGCTTTGCGGAGCGCGCGCTGGACAAGCATCGCTCTAGTTTACGCCGTCGCGGTCGCGGTTTCACGCGGAGGTTGCGAACGATCAGGTCGTGGACGGCTTGGGGCCGCTAATTCGCGAAACCGTACGCCTCGGGGTGCTTGAGCTCCGGCAGCGCGGGTTTCGGAAGCAAGATCGTCCGGACCGTCCACAGTTCCTTGAAGATCCGATACTGGGCGGTCTTGTCCAGGTAGTCGACGCCGCTCGAACCGCCGGTTCCGATACGTCGACCGATGATGCGTTCGACCATGCGGGCGTGCCTCGAACGCCACAAGACCAGCTGCTCTTCGGCCTCGACAACCGTATCGATCAAGAGCCGTGGCCAGGCGAGCAGCGGAAGCTCTCGGTAGGACTCGATGAACACGACCCCCGCCCGAATGCGCTTGGTCCGGGCCCGGTCGGCTTCCGGAGCGTCGAGAGCGTAGAGGAACTGCCGCGCCTCGTCTTCGGTCTTCGCGAAGCGTTCTTCCAGCTGCGCTGCCGTGCCGCCGAGGGCGGCGCTCATCGTTTTCACCTTTTGCCGATTCAGCTCCTGGGTCGCCGCGAAGTACTCTCCGACGAATGCATCGACGGCCTCAGTATCGCCGGCGTCCGTCGGGCTGGAGCCCTGTACGGGCGTTCGATACAGCCAAGTGTCGAGGGCGCTCTTCAGTGTGGATTCGGACAACGCTGCTCTAAGGCGGTCGCGCGCCATCGCGCCGCTGGGACTCGTCAGCGCCAGCTTTTCTATGTGGTCAAGTGGGTTCGTGTTGCCGTAATTCAATCGGTCGTCGCCTCCGAGTCCGAGCAAGATCTCCAGCTCGCGCATCTGAAACGATTGAAAGCCGCTCGCTGGTACCAACTTGTCCCGAAACGCCAAGAAGTCTTGAGGTGTTAGCGTTTCCATGACTCGGAACTGGTCGACGCACAGCTTCATGATTTCGCCGACCCGACGCAGGTGATGCACGACGTACGGGATCGCCTCTTCGGGCACCTCGGGCTTGGACAGATGGTCGCGCGCCAAACGAAGCTCCCGTAGTGTGAGCTTGAACCAGAGTTCGAAGGCCTGGTGGACTATGATGAAGTGCAGCTCGTCGGGCATGAGCTGCTGCTCATCCCCTTCTAGACCTCCCTGCAGGTCCAAGAGCTTGTCGAGGCGCAGGTAGTCCCAGTAGTTGGTCGACATGGGCGCGAGTCTAGGCTCTACCGCTTGGCCTAGGAACCGCTAAGTGACTCGACGTCAGCCGCCAAAGCGCGCAAGAACTTCGTCTGCGGCGCGCGAGCCCGCTTCGATTGCGCCGTCGAGGTAACCGACCCAGCGAGTCGCCGTTTCGGTTCCTGCAAAGTAAATCCGATCGCACGGCACCCGCAACTCGCCAGCGTAGCGGGTAACGTCTCCCGGGCCGAACAGGCCGACGTAGCAGCCTCCCGAGTACTCCTCATTTACCCAGTTGTGATCGATGTAATCGGTGGCATTGGCGGCCTGTGGTCCGAACCAGCGCTGCACCTGCGCGAGTACGATACGTCGCCGCGTTTCGAGCGGTTGATCGGCGAAGTCCCGGGCGGCATCGCCGACGACGAAACACACAAGGGCGGCGTGCCGACCGTCGTGGGAGGTGTCGTCGAAGCACCCGCGTACGTCCGACTGGGTCGCGATCGCCTCACCGCTCAGACCCTGCCTGCGCCAGAACGGCGTTTCGTAGCTAACGATGCACTTCGCCACCGCGCCCATCGGCATACTGCGGCACAGCTCCGCGCGACGCGCCGGCAACGCGGGCGTGAATTCGATGTTCGCGATCAGGCTGGGCGCCAGCGCCAATACCACCGCTCCGGCCGTGACAGCGCCACGTGCGTGTCGCACAGTCGCTGACTCGTTCGACTGCTCGATGGATTCGACGGCGTGCTGCAGTCGCACACGATCGCTCAGCTGCGTAGCGAGTCTCAAGCTGAGTTCTTGGGCGCCTTGGACAAACCGGTCCTGCTGGGCTCCGCCGCGGGTGTCCGTCAGGCGCAGAATACCGCCGCCCGATCGCAAGTAGTGCAGCCAATACAGAAGCGAGACGCGCCGCGTGTCGTCGCCGAGCACCATCTGGGTGGCCGCGTCGAGTAGCGCCCGAGCGTCCGGATTCCGAATCGTACCAAGCCAATCGGCCACCGAGCGTTGGTCGTGGCGCGCGGCGTCGGGCGACGACCCCGGGTTTGCGGTGTCGACGCGCAGGCTCATCGCGGTGAGTTCGGCAACCCGCTGCGCCAGTTGCAATTTGGCTAGCGGAGGCACCGGTGCGTTCACGCTGCGAAAGCGCTTGACTCCGGCGGGGGACGACCAGCAGCGCTGACCACGGTCGTATTGCGGGTACGTATCAACACCGAGTTCGCTTGCCAGTGCGCGCACGCGGTCCTGGGTTGGCCCTATCCACTGAGCGCCTAGGTCGACACGACCTCCGCCGAGTGTGTGGCTCAAGGTTCGCCCGCCCACGCGGTCGCGCGCCTCCAGCACGCACACCCGCAGGTTGGCCGCCGCTAGCTTTCGCGCTGCGTACAGCCCCGAGAGGCCTGCACCCACCACGCATACGTCGACTCTCTCGCTCGTTGTCATCTCGGTCCCTCGGCTGCCTTGCCGTTTCTGGCTCTGGGTGTGATACACCGAATTGCCCGCTCGTTCAGCCCTTGGAGGCCTCTTGAAGTTCCGACCCGTACTCGCAGCGCTGCTGACACTCATGACCGCCGGTCCAGCGCTTGCCGCCAAGGACTCGGTGCGATTGGACGTGCAGTCGGCGCCCGGCCCCATCACGGTCAGCCGTGCACAAGCGCTGATTCAAGGGGCGGATGTGGACTACCGACGGCTCACCTTCGTCGACCGCAGCAGTCTGCAGCTCGACACCGGCGAGCGCGTGGTTCGGTTGACGCAGACGGTCGAGGGCGTGCCGGTGTTCGGCCGCGGCGCCACCGTAACGTTCGACAGCATCGGACGCAGCCGGAGTGTTCAGATTCGCGCGCTCGACGTGCGGGAGTTTCCGGCGACGACTCAGCCGAAGCTGACGGCGGTCGCGGCGGCTCGCCGCGCGAAGCGCTTCTCCAAGATGGAGTTCGACGCCGCGGACGGTACCCTGCTCATCGCGCCAGCACCCGGCGCAGCACGGCTCGCATGGGGCTTCTATCGAGGCGTGAGCTCGATTGCTCCCTACGCGCCGGTGGTGCTGATCGACGCCGAAACGGGTGAGCTGATCCTGCACTATAACGCGCTGAGCTTTGACCGCGACGCGACGGTGTTCGAGTTCAATCCGGTGGCGACTCCGGACGAGCAGACCGTGACGCTCGACTTCTTGCAGAGCGGCGCAACGAACCTCGACACGCCGCTGGTGAGTATTTTTAACTGCATCGACAACCAGAGCCTAAAAACCGTGTTCGGCATTCAGGCCCACGCATGCGACCTGGAGAAGAAGGCCGTCGCCGATGCGAACGGTGACTTCAAATACCCGTTCGAGAGCGATACGGCGCCGGAGGACACACGCGCCGAGGTCGAGATGGCGTATCACGTAAACAAGGCATACACGCGGATGCGAGCACTGGGAGCGCCGGACCTGGCGGATCAGCCGATCGGCGCGGTCGTCAACCTGCGGTTTCCGGACGGGTTCGATGACTTCGATCAAACCAAGCTCGGCAATCCCAACTTGCCTTTGGTGCCGTTCAACAACGCGTTTTTCTCGCCAGCCAATCCGCTGTTCAGCGGTGTGTTTGGCCTCAACAACGCGGCCATGTGGTTCGGCCAGGGCACAGACATCGACTACGCATTCGATGGCGACGTCGTCTACCACGAGTTCGGGCACGCATTCATCAACAACACTATTTCACTGGTCGGACATTGGCACGTCGATGAACAGGGTGCGATGCCGTCGCCGGGTGCGATGAACGAGGGACTCGCCGACTATTTCTCAGCGATTATTTCAGGTGACCCGGTTGTCGGTGAGTACGCCGGGCAGAAGACCGGTGGTATTCGCGATCTCTCCGGGCCGGACGTTTGCCCGCGGTTCTTGGCGGGGGAGGTTCACACCGATGCGACGTTTTTCAGTGCGGCAATATGGACGGCTCGCGAGGTCGTTCCCGAGGCTCAGCGCGCGGAATTCGACCGCGGTATCGCACGCGCGCTGCTGACCGCGCCATCGGGCGACGTCGGTTTTGCGGACCTGGCCGAGCAAATGGTGCATACCGTCCGTACCACGGTCGGACAGGTTGGAGCGAAGCCACTGTCTGACGCGTTCCGGGAGCGGGGTGTGCTGCCCGGTTGCAAGCGGATCCTCAAGTACAAGGGCGTACCGCTGCAGAGCGCCCATGCCCAGCTAGGCGGCCTGTACTACGTTGCTGGCAAGAGCAGCGTGATGTCGCGTGGCGACTATGCTCCCGGCCTGTTCCAGGTAAGCCGTCCCATCGATTCGGGAACGTCCCAGCTCGAGATCGTGTGGCGGGACGTCGAAACCGGCGGCGGGGGATTGTTCGGTGCCGACGGCGAACCCTACGAGCCGGCCGTGCTCGTTCACTTTGACGAACCGATCCGGTTCGAATTCGGCCTGTTCTCGATGACTTCCAACGCGGGCGATCCGGTCAGCGCCGACAAGGCGGGCAGCCGCTACACCGCAACCGTGGACGTCCCGGCGGGCGCGTCCGTTGCGTACGCGATGGTGGTCAACCTGGGCGATCTGGACGGTGCGATGACGCGACTGCGGATCGAGCCTCCCGATACCGGTAGCGGCGGCGAGGCCGGCAGCGCGGGTGAAGGTGGCAGCGGAGCGTTTGGTTTCGGTGGCGTCGGCGGAAGCGGCGGAAGTGGCGGCAGCGCAGCGACCGGTGGAGGAAACGCGGCAGCCGGCGATCTGTCGGGCAACGGCTGCGGGTGCCGGCATCCGCGTTCGGCACCCACGTCGTCCGCCGTATGGCTGCTCGCTGCGGCGGCGCTAGCCGGGTTCGCTCGTCGCCGCACCCAGCTCCCCGACTAGGTCGCTGAGGACACAGCCCGCCGCCCGGACGATGTCGGTGCCGCGGCGGGAAGCCCAGGCTTGGACCGCGGGTCGCTGCGATGCCTCGACGCGCAGCCGGGGGCGGTTCTGCAGCGCGCGCACGAGGCGCTCCGTCACGAT
>JAUIKB010000437.1 GCA_030430975.1 Polyangia bacterium | reverse complement strand
GGCGACGCGGGCGATGCCGGCGACGCGGGCGATGCCGGTGACGCGGGCGATGCTGGTGACGCAGGTGATGCCGGTGACGCGGGCGACGCCGGTTAGGCTGTTGCCCTACGGATGGACGAACAGAATCGTCCCGCGAAGCGGCATCAACACACCGTGCCATCCCGCAGGTACCTGCGGCTCGGTCCAGTGGAAGATCCGTCGAGCATCTTCCGGCGCTAGATTGAGACAGCCGTGACTGCGAGGCGTGCCGAAGCGGTCATGCCAATAAGCGCCGTGCAGGGCATACCCTTCCTTATCGAAGTACTGGACGTACGGCACATCGCGAAGCTCGAATTCTTCCCCGACTTCACGTGACGCCATCGTGGCGGCGATGTGCTTGGTGTGGACGCGAAAGATGCCGCGCTTTGTAGCGGTCGTGGTTTTCGGATCGCCCAAGCCCGCTTCGCCCGATGAGATCATCGTCGCGTAGACCGCCTTCGTGCCTTCATAGAGCACGACGGTCTGTTTGGTCAGATTCACATCGATCCACTTCTCGCCGTTCGTACCCCACTTAGGCATTCGCTTAGCCGGATCGAGGCGAGACGCATCACGGTCCGATAGCCAACGCTTATCCGTTGTCTCGTAGTGCAGAACCTTGCCTTGGAAGCGCTGCTTGCCGGTGAGTTTGGTAACCGCGTGGTAAGGCGCCGGATCCTGCTTCACCAGGCGCCCCTTCTTGAGGATCTTGTAGTAGCCGCCGGGTCGTCGAATGATCGCAAACGGGAAGTCGATCTCCTGAGGGATTTGCCAGCCGTGAAACTCCGAGCCCTGAATCGGCCGCAGTCGGTCGGTCGGGAGGATCTTCATGTCGGTTGACAGGCCGTAGCGTCGTCCGTTGTGAATGAACGTCCGCAGAAACGAATAGCCAACCTTGGGTCGCATGCGTTCGATAACGAGCTTCTCAGGATCGCGCTTTTTTAGTCGGATGTTTGGCGCCGGAGCGAAGTCCGCCAAGAAGGATGGTACGTCCGCCGACGTGCGGTTCTGCCAGAGCTGGGCCGGGTCCGGCACGGTAACGGAGTCCGGGTCTGTCGCACCCAGCCAAACGTGCTGGGCGTAGCTCGCGCCGATCTCACCTTCGGCTTCGAGCCAGCGTGGCATGCGGTCGTCGACACCCGACTCCGCCTTTCGAAGCTCGGCGTCGGTCGGGAGTCGGCCGTAGATCGGTCCCGGCCGACGTACGGTTCCGTAGATGTAGGGCAGTCTTCGTGTGTGGTCCGGCGGGTGCTCCTGACTTGCAACCACGATCGGATGGTTCTTGTCGAGGGTCGCGCGCTTTCCGACGCAGACGTACCCTTCCGGCTCGACCGCGTACCACCCGCCGGGGCATCTCGCCTTACCAGCCGGTTGCTCGCTACGGATCGGAACCGACGCGCCGCTGCGCAGGTAGCCAAGTCGCTCTGCTTGGGCGTTCGGTGTTCGCCTTACCCAGGTGCGCAGCGAGGTGCTGTAGACCCGCTTTCGATTGTCGACGACGACCGCTGCGCGAGGGCTATTCTTACCGTCCAGCCCGACTAGACGGGGGCGGTGGGTGGACTTCCGCTGAGGCGGCGCGGTGCTGCTGGCGGGGCTCGCACTCCCGCTGCTGCTTCCGCTAGTGCTCCGAATGGCGGACGGTACCGCCTCCGTCTTGGCAGCTGGAGCAGAGTCAGCACGCGAGCATCCGCAGATACCCAACGCCAACAACGTGGCCATTTGAACGCGGTTCGGCATCCCCACCGTCCTCGCACAGCCGGCAGCGTTGAGCCAGAAAACCTTGACGCAACGCGTCATCGGCAACGGCGCTTGAATAGCGCTCGACGCCCACCGCGGGCGGATTAGGTTCCTGGCCGTGCTTTGGTTGGACGCGACAAGTGATGAGCTTGCGTTTCGGCGCCGGCGGCGCGCCTCGCTGCTGGCACCGATGGGCCTCGCCTGCTGGTTCGTCGGATGTCTACCTTTGGCTGCAGGATGGTCGGCGCGGCTCATCCCGACAGTGCTGCTGTGGGCGGCCGGCGCGCTATTGCTCTACCGGGGCTTCCCCCGCCGTGGCGCAGGCACGTCAGTCGTGATCGATCTGAAGGCAAAGACGGTAACGACCGACGGTGCCGCCCGCCCCCTTTCAACCGTACGGCACGTGGAGCTCTCCGGAGAAGTGCTGCGCGATGAGGACGGCTTCACTCAGCTAGAGTACCGCGCCGAGCTGGTATTCGAGGACGGACGGCGGCTGGTGGTGCTTTCCGCCCGCGACCCGGCGCGAGTGATCAGTGGCGTGCGGGTTCTGAAAGAGTCCACGGGCATGCGTGTGGTTTCGGGATGGGGCCTGCCGCAAACCGTCTGGGATCAGCAACCCTCCGAGCAGACGCCGGCAGACATTCGGACAGTACCCCACGTTCCGCATCGTGGGGTTGGGTTGGCCGCGATCATCGGGGGAACTGCTGAGGGGATCGCGATGACCTTCATGTTTGTTAATCGCATAGAAAAGGGCGCGGAGATTAGCGTGCTTAGTTGGGTGTTGGCCATCGCCACAGTCGGAGCGGTCATCCTGATGGGCTTCACGATCCGTGCGCGTGGTCACCGACTCAAGATCGGTGACCACGTCGAAGTCCAACGAACGGTTTTCGGAGTGCCTTGGCGGCGAGAACTAGTAACGTCTGACAGATGGCTCGGCACCTTTCTGGTCAGCCCTACCGGAAATGCTCCAGGTCACATCCTCGCGCTTGCGGCGCAGGACGCAGCCAGCATCCCGTGGAATGCTGACGATACCGAGCGCCTCCAAAGCGAGTACCGGCTTCAAGCCCCCGTCCTGCCAGAAACGCCGGTCGCTGACTGACCGACAAGGCCGCTACTTCGTTTCGCCAGTCGTCTCGGTGACGCGCCAGGTTCCCGGATGGCAAACCCCGTCAACGCGCTGCGCCGCGCCTTGTTTGGGGACGATTTCGAGCTTGAGCGGTTGGCCGTTCCTGCACGAGATCTCGCCGATCAGCGGCGTTCGCCCGCGCAAGCGTCCCCCGACGTATACCTCCGAGCGTGCTGGGCCGAGGTTAACCGAGAGCGACATGCGGACCGGTTTTCCCGGAGCTGTCGCTTTCGCAGCAGACGAGCGCGTTTGGGGCGCGGGGCCGGCTGTTCGTTTCGAATCGACGGAGTCTACTGGAACCGCCAAAGCTGGAACCTCAGTTCGGACGCGGGCGCGGGCTGCGGTGACGCAGGCAAGCCAAGCGAACCGCGCAGCGCAGGTCAGCACCAACACCGCTGCTGCTATCTGGGCGGCATGGGTGGCCCGACTGACGGAGGCGCGAAGGGCGTTAACCCGCGACACGCAGCACCTCGACCAGCGACGTTTCTCCGGCCTGGGCGCGGCGGAGTCCGTCGCGTAAGACGCCCACCGTCCCCTCGGCGCGTGCCAGATCCCGGATCTGTTCGGTCGTCTGACGTCCCGTGATCGCGGTTCGGACCGCTGTCGTGACCGTGAGCAGCTCGGCGATCGGAACTCGGCCGGTGAATCCCGAGTTTTCACAGAACTCACAACCCACCGGTTCGAAGTATTCGCCTCCGCCCGGAACTTGGACGCCGAGCGCGGCAAATCGCTGCCGCACAGACGGTTCGGGCGCTGAGGGGCTGCGACACGCCGTACAGAGCGTTCGCACGAGTCGCTGCGACGCCGAGCCAGCCACGGCGCTGGCCAGGGCGAAGGGTTCGATTCCCATGTCAAGCAACCGCGCGAAACTCCCGGCGGCGCTATCGCCGTGCACCGTCGTCAGGATTAAGTGCCCGGACAGTCCTGCTTGGATGGCGATCTCGGCGGTCTCCCGATCGCGAATTTCACCGACCATGAGGACGTTTGGATCCTGCCGGAGCGCACTTCGCAGGGTGCCGGCGAAGGTCATTCCAGCGCGCGGATGCATCTGGGTTTGGGTGGCAAATGGCAAGTCGAGTTCGATGGGATCCTCGAGGGTAACGAGCGAGGTCGTGGTGCGCTTGTGAGCGATGTACTTCAGCGCCGCGTATAGCGTTGTGGTCTT
Organism: Polyangia bacterium; assembly: GCA_030430975.1. Lineage (GTDB taxonomy): Bacteria > Myxococcota_A > Polyangia > Polyangiales > Polyangiaceae > JAUIKB01. The sequence continues at coordinate 1,477 of JAUIKB010000437.1, read as the reverse complement.
ACCGCTACCCACCGGGCCTGTGACCAGCAACAGTCCCTGAGGTTTGTCGAGGATACGCTTCAGTCCAGCTACCAGGTCCGCGTTGTAACCCAAGCTCTCGAGATCGGGCACCGCTTGGGCACCACGCACGAGTCGCAGCACCGCGCGTTCGCCTTTTTCGGTCGGGAGTGTGGAGACTCGCGCCTCGAGCAAACCCTCGCTGAGCGTGCGTACCAGTCGGCCGTCCTGGGGCGAACTGTGAACATAGGTGTCGAGTTGTCCCAGCACCTTGATGCGAGAAACGAGTCGAGGGCTGTCGCGCGGGCCGAGCATCGCAACCGGGATGAGCGCGCCGTGCACTCGGTAGGAGATGCTGGCGCCCGCATCGACCGGATTGATGTGAATGTCACTCGCGTGAACGGTCATCCCCCCCCGCAACAGCTCGTCTAGGACCGCGACGACGTCACTTCGGTCACCTTCGACGCAAGTTGCGATGCGGCGCTTTACCTCGGCGATCGCTTCCTTGGTCGAGCCGTCGCCAAGTCCGTCGAACGTTGGCGCGCGAGGTTGGCGGCGGACACTGAGCAAAATGTCTAGCAGGCTAAGAACCGTCGCGAGACACACCGCAGCGCCGGTGATGTGGAGCAGCCACGCCCACGGACCGCGCGGAAACGATGTCGTCCAACCGGTCGCCAGGGCGTCGCGCCACCCCTGCCCGAAAAGCAGAGTCGCGATCACCCCGACCGCGCCTGTCACGGCGGCGGCCAGGAGCAGATGTCGCGCCGAGGGTGCCACAAACCGCTACCTTGCGAATCACCGCGCGGTGGAGTCAACAGCGCGGTGCGCGCGCCACAAAATGAAATCGGGCGGGCGCTGAAGCACCCGCCCGGGTTCTTGGCGCGCGCTAGATCAGTTCGTGCCGCCAGCGCCGCCGGAGCCGCCCGTCGAACCGCCGGAGCCGCCCGTCGAGCCACCGGAGCCGCCCGTCGAACCGCCGGAGCCGCCCGTCGAACCACCGGAGCCGCCCGTCGAACCGCCGGAGCCGCCCGTCGAGCCGCCGGAGCCGCCCGTCGAACCGCCGGAGCCGCCCGTCGAACCGCCGGAGCCACCGCTGCCGCCAGCGCCGCCGTTGCAGTCGGTGCCGGTGTCGACGCCCGAGCAGGTGCCGAACTCTGCGATGCAATCGCGCATCTCAGCATTGTCGCCTTCGAGGCACGGCGTGCATTCGCCCATGTCGACCAGGCATTTGTCGAGGCAGATGGTCGCGCCGCACTCGACAGTGATCGCGTAGCAAGTCGGGCAATCGCCGGAGAATGCGTTGTTTGTTTCCGTCTGGACGCACGCTGAGACGCAGGACTTGAAGTCGGGCTTGCCGATCTTCCCAATGCAGTCGGTGCGACCGCAATCGCCCGCGATCTCGGTTAGCGACTTGCCGTCGTATTCGGCACAGACAGCGGCGACCTGATCGGTGCAAGCGTCGACAGGCAACACGAACGAG
>JAUIKB010000436.1 GCA_030430975.1 Polyangia bacterium | reverse complement strand
CGCAGGCCCGTCGTTCGTCGCCAGCCGCTTCGAAGGCTCGTGCTGCACGTGCCTGAGCACGCGCGCTATGCGGTGCGGTTTCGACCAGCGATGCGACGGCGTCGAGCGCGAGGTCGGGCTGGTTGTTCACTACTGCGGCGTAGGCGAGCAGCTCGCGGGCGACGTCGAGGTCCGGGTCAAGCGCCGCGAAACGTTTGGCGGCGGTCAGCGCGCGGCTGAAGCGTCCGCGCTTGATGAGCTCACGGATAAGTCGCTCGTGGCCCTTGCGCGAACCTGTGCCGGTGAGCGCCGCGGCCGCCTTTTCGATCGCCTTAGCGCCTCCGGTCCGCCACGTGTCGGACGGCTTGCGGTGCACGACGCTCGGTCCGGCTGGCCGTGATGGCCGTCGCCAGCTGGCCCACGCACGCGGCTTGGAGGGGGTCGCGCTCGACCTCGGCACGAACCGGATCGGAACCAGGATCACCGCGTGGCCGCTGGAGGGCGGCGCGAATCGCGCAGCTTGAGCTCGCGTTCGCACGCAGGCGGCGACAACCGCGGGGAGATTGCCGGAGGGTCGAGCGAAGACGTTGGTCGGTTCGCCGCCGGCGCCGATGCGGATCGCGAGTCGAATCGACCCGCTCGCGCTCGGGTTCTGCGCTAGCCCGCGCTGATAGCACGCGCGCCACGCGCCTCGCAGGCGAGCCACGACCCGCGCTGCGTTGTCGACGGTGCCGCCGCTGACTGACGCGCCGCCGACGTGGGCGCTGCCCCTAGGGCGCGTGGCGAGTGGCTGTGACCAGCCGCCGTGGGGACCGAAGCCCTGGCCGGTCCCGCTGCCCGCACCGCGTCCTGGTGGTGCGACCTTGTGCGATTGCCGGATCTTGCCGTTGCCGACGCCCCCGCCGCCGAGGGCAAACGGCTGATTGATGGTCGCGCCGTTACTGTCGCCAGCGCTCGACTTAGCGCCGCCACCGCTGCCGATACCGCTCAGGCCGAGGCCGCCCGAACCCGTTGCGTCGCCGATCGAGTCGCCCCACATCGAGCCCTTGGCCGACAACTCACCGGATCCCAAGGGGCTGCGTCCGCGCACATCTGGGCTTCCCATTCGGACGCGAGGGATCGGTCGCCCGAAGCTGTGGTCGAGCTGGTCCTCTGCGCGTTTCGTCGTGCGCTTGATGCCGAACGTGGAAAACATTCGGTTGCTCTCCAGGGCGAGCAGCGATGTGAACCGCGACATGACGTGATGTCGCCGTGAAAGGTTCACCACGGTCGACCTAGCGTTTGGATCGTCGCTTGCCTGAAGCGCCGCGATCCGCCGCTCCGCCCACAGTCGCGGTATGAGCGGGTTGTCAGACTTGGCCGTCCAGTCGACGGTACGTGACAGGTCGTACTTGGCCCCGGCGAGTGTTCCTCGGAGCCGAACAGCGCCCGTTGAAGCAGCCTGCGGCGCTACCTGTTTGCGCAGCTTGCCGACGATGGTCACTTCTTGGCCGAGGCGCAGATTCGGCAGCACGCGGGGGTGTACGTCGTAGGCGTCGTCCGGGAGCTCGAGAGTCGGCTCAGCGATGACCGGACGCCGCAGGTCGAGCGCGATCCGGGTCGCGCGTTCGGCGATCGGATCGCCATTGCTCAACCGATCGTAGGTCGCGCCTAGCCGCCCGGCGAGGGAGCGCAGCATGACTTCGTCGAGGGTGCGCCCGGCACCCAGCAGGCGTAGGTCGACGCGCCGCGAGACGAGCTTCGGTCGCACTCGGGCCGCGATCGACTCGGAAGTCAGTTCGCCGGCGCTCGGGACACCGTCGCCCAAGTACACGAGCTGACCGGAGCCATCGTCCGGAAGTCGCGCGGCGCCAGCCACGAGCGCTCCGGCCGGGTCGGAGGCGCGCTTCGGCGTACGGTCCGTCAGCCAGCGCGCGGCTCGAGTTAGCGTCTTAGGGTTCACGGTTGCGGTGTCGGAAGCGGGGAAAGTTTCACAAGCGGTGTCGCACGACAGCAGCACGAACGACTCGTCAGGCTCCATTTTTCGCAGCAGCCCGAGGGCGACGTCGGCCTGTCCGCTCAGCGTTTGGACTGACTGGCTGTGGCTTGCGTCGAGAACGATCGCGCGAGTGCGAGGCGCGTAGCTGGGGCGGTTTGCGGTCTCTGGCAGATCCGCACGCAGCCGCAGCGCGAAGAATCGCTCATCGTGCTTTGGGGAATGAAAGCTCGCGACTTCAGCGCTCGTCGCTCGTTCGTGCGTGAAGCTGAGATTGAAGTGACCCGTGGGGGTGAAATGGGTCGCGGCGTAGTGTGCCCGTCCCTTGCGTTTCGCCATGTAGAGGTCGGACTTGTAGTCGGGCGCTCGTAGATCCGTCAGGTCAAGCTGGCTGTTTTCAGCGGTGACCGAAACGGAAAAGTCATCGATCGTGACGTTCCGATCGGCTCCCAGACTCATCGGGTACTGATAGCGGAGCCTGCCGCCTTCGCTGGTGAGCGCCTGGTTGTAGGCGAGCACGACCGTGCGGGACTTTTTGGGCAAGATCGGGAATATCTTGAGCGAAAATTCGCTGCCCGCGATCCACTCGAGGAGCGCCGGGTCGCGGGGTACGGGTACATCCACGAGCGATTTGAAGATCGCCGCGGCGCGCTTGCGCTCGACGATTTCGCCCTCGATCAGCTTGTCGCCGACCCACAACGCGAGTCGAGAGATGCTCGCGTCGGGCGGGAGCGGAAATCGGTACCGGCCCTCGAGCACGAGCGGCGTGTCGTTGTGGAACTCCTCCTCGATCTCAGTGCGAGCGAAGCCGTCGATGATCGTGACCTTGACGTGGTGCGACTTGAGACGAACGCCTTCGATCGTCGCTTTCGTGTTGGGTCGGCGCGCGGTCATGGTTCCGAAGCCGCGCACCGGCGCAGCGGGCGTCGCAGACGGCGGCGCCGCGGTCTGGGACTTCACTTCGGGGCTGCGGGTTGCGGCGTTGACCGGGCCGAGCTCGCCACCGGCAGACGTGGTGCGCGTGGGCTTCAGTCCCTTGGCCAGGCGAACGGTCTCTCCGCTGTGGAGAGCGATCTTGCCGGCCGTCGCCGTGCCACGATGCACGGTGAGCGTAGCCCGGCCGTCCCCGCTCGCGCGCACCGCCGCGGTCGAAGCGGCGGATATCTGGACCGCCTGTCCGGCTACAAGTAACGAGGTGGGCGCGGCAGCGGTGGTCAGTGCGCGCACCGTAACGGTGCCCGACTGCACCGCCACTTGTCCGGGCCTGTTCGCGTAGAACGCTACGGTCGAGCGCGCGCCCAGTTCCGCAACGGCGTGTGTACCGACGGCAAGCCGCGCGGACCCGCCGGCGGCGGTCTCGACCGTACCGTCCGTGGCAAGCGACGCGCCTTCAGCGAGCGGCGTGCATCCGGTTCCGTCGAGTTCACAGCGCGTCGCGCCGGTACTCTGCTGGACGTCAACGCGCGGACTCTGGCCTGTGCCGTTCGCTTCGCCACCGCACGCTGAAGCACCACCGATGACCGCGCACGCAACGATGCCTGCGCGCCATCGGTCCAACCTGGACCCATACCGCTCCGCCATGCAGGGCAGACATCGGTCAGGCGTCGATGTTCCGCAGATTCTCTCGACCGTGCCAGTATCTGCCGAACGATTCACCGGCCGGATCCGCGTGTCGCTGCCCGTGGAGAAAAACTAAGTAAATTCAATAGGTTATGACGGTAATGGCGATTGCTGGATCGGCTGCATGACCAAAAGGCACCTGAGTAGCGTCGTTTCGCTGGGCTCCTGACGCTGGCTTTCGCCGTCGCGTGCGGAGATACAGAGGACGGAGACTCTGGCACACCCGGCTACGGCGGGAGCTTCGAGTCGTGCGAGCCATATGCGCGGCGCGCTAGTTTTCCTGTAAAGAAATATAGGACGAGTTGCTAGACGGCTTCACCGGCGCAGCCGCGAGCGGCGATCAGGGTACAGGTTGCGCTTGCGACAGTCCGGATTTTTGGAGGTGGCGCGCCGGATGGCGGCGGCGGTACTGGTGGTGCTCCGTCCGATGGTGGCGCGGGCGTCGGTGGCGGTGGAGGTGCTCCGTCAAACGGTATGGGCGGCTCTGGCTTTATCTGTCCAGAATCGAGCCAGTTGCCAGGCATCGGCCCCGGTGCCGTACCCGAGCGCGGCGGGGACACCGGTACGGAATGCTGCTACGACGACGTCGTCTATCCCTGCTAATGCGGTCGTCAGGGGCAGCGTACCCGGACGTCCTCGTCCGGAAAGCAGCGCTTCCGCGGCGGGCATGGCGGCTGCTTGTGAAACTCCCAACAGGTGTTTCCGGCGCGGACGGTGACCTGCTTGGGGTCGCGCGGTGAGGGAAGGGCTGACGCATCTTTAGCGTGTGGGAAAAATCTAAGCTGAAAGTAGCCGAACGGACGTGACGCCATGTCCGGCGCCCCGAAGGTGAGCGACGCCAAGGCGGCGCTGAGACAGCCTCGATAGCCGGCCGATTCAGCGGCTTGGAGCACCATGCTTTTGTCGGACAGGTAACTTTTGGCTTTGCCCGACGCGTCGAGCGTGAAGCGTATGGCGACGGTTTCGTCGCCCTCGATGGTCCACTGGTCGTAGCAGTCGTAGATCGCGGAAAGCCCCGCCACGAACGTATCCTCGATCGAACCGGCCGCGAGCTTACCGGTGACCGTCCACGTCACGATGCGCAGCAGCGGCGCTTCTAAGTCGTTCGGGTTGCGGGTGAAGCCAGGGCGTTCGACGCCGGATCCGTTGGTGTTGACGAGCTCCGCGCGCGGCGTTGACGAAGGCGGTGCGGCGCTGGTGGATCCAGCCGGCGGCGCCGCCGGCACGGCGACGGTCGTTGGCGGTGCGGCGCTTGACGGTGGCTCGCTCGGCGTAGCGGCGGGCGGCGGATTGCCACACCCAGCGCTGAGCGCCATGGCTGCGCACAACCACTTGCGATCCATGCCGCGTCAGTTTTCCAAGGCGTCGAGCAGCACCGTGATCGGTTCGTCTTTCGTGACGACGGTTCCGCGCCGGGAGGCCCGCCACTTGAGCGCTTGCTGATCGCTGGCCGTGTAGAAAACGATGCGCTCGGCTGTGCTTTGGGTCAGGAGTGATGCGGCGAGTTCGTCACCGACACCATCGGGCAGGTGCAGGTCGACAACAGCGACGTCGAAGTTGCCGTCGACAGCTCGTGCTGCCGCACAGGTGCCGACCGTCCGGACGGTGTGTCCGCGCGAGGATAAGAGGCGGGTCAACCCGGTTAGAGTTGGCGGCTCGTCGTCGACCAGTAGAACCCTCACAACCCTACCTTGTAGCGTTGAACACTGAATCTCACCAGAGGAACAGCGAGTCGTTGGTAGCCGCGATGGGTTTTTCGGAGCCGACGGGCGGTGCGCCAAGCGAGCTGTAGCTGACGCAACGTAACGTTTGGACTGGCCGATCACTGGGTGGCCGACGGACGGGCCGTGTGAGCCTGCCCGGTGTGCAGTACAGTGTCGCGATGTTTCGCAAGCTAACTCGTGCCGGCAAGCAGGCGGCGCCATTCACCATGGTGCTAGCGATGC
>JAUIKB010000435.1 GCA_030430975.1 Polyangia bacterium | reverse complement strand
AGGTCACCGTTGGAGCGGACGAGTGTCCGCGCGGTTCGCTAGTTGAGGAACACGGCAGCGGAGCAGCGCTGGAGAAACAGCTTAACGCCCACGCAGAGCGGTGCGCCGCCGCAGGGCCTCACGGCCCGGTCGCAGACTTCCCGCGGGCCGTGAGGCCCTGCGGGGTCGCACTGGCGTGCGTTATTTCGAGCCGGGCTGAGCGTACTTCTTGCGGAAGCGCTCGATGCGGCCGGCCGTGTCTACTAGGCGCTGTTTGCCCGTGAAAAACGGATGGCACGCGCTGCACACGTCGAGGGACAGCTCCGGCTTGGTCGAGCGGGTCGTGAACTCGCTGCCGCAGGCGCAAGTGACTTTGACTTCGTGATACTCGGGGTGAATGCCGTCTTTCATCGCTCAATCCGTTCGGGACTCGTTACGCCCGCAAATAGGGCCACGAGATTTGGGGACGCGAAACTTAGTGATTTGTCTGGCGAAGCACAAGGGCTTGCGTGCCCAGCGGGGGGCCTGGGGGCTGTGCGGGCCGTCCGTGTCGGCCATCGTTGCGCCCATAGTGACGATTAGTCATGTTGTTTCAATTACTTAGGGTTAACGCCGCGCGCGGGGCGGAAACTTGACGTTACGTAAACTTTGGAACAGGGTTCGGAGATGAGTGGCGCAGATGATCGACGAGACGCGCTCAAGCGCATCGGCGCCGCGGGATTGGTGCTGGGCGGCGCCGCCGTTACCGCGAAGCTGCGCTACGACGCCGGCGGCTTTGGCCTGGCGACTCCATCTGGCGAGCGCCAAGTTCGGGACTTCCGCGAAGACGTCGGTGACGGTGCCGTTCAAATGGCGATCGCCAAGAGCTCGACGGACGCTGCCGAGCTGACCCGTAAGGCGATCGAGGGTCTTGGCGGGATGAAGAAGTTCATTTCCCGCGGCGACATCGTCGCCATCAAGCCAAATATCGGTTGGGACCGGATGCCGGTGCATGCGGCGAATACCAACCCGCACGTCGTCGCCGAAGTCGTGCGCCTGGCGTTTGATGCTGGTGCCAAAGAGGTCGTCGTAACCGACGCCTCGTGCAACGAGCCTAACCGCTGTTTCCAGCGTTCCGGAATCTGGCGCGCCGCCCACGCCTTGGGTGCGACCGTCGTGCTCCCTGCAGAACATCGATTCCGAAGTCTGCGGATGAAGGGCGAGGTGCTCGACGAGTGGCCGGTTTATACGCCCCTGGTCAACGCGGACAAGGTCATCAACGTTCCTGTCGCAAAGCACCACAACCTGTCCAAGTTCACGGCTGCCATGAAGAACTGGTACGGGCTGCTAGGCGGGAGGCGCAATCGTCTTCATCAGAATATCGACGTGTCAATTGCTGACCTCGCTACGTTCATGCGTCCGACCATGACAATCATGGATGCTACACGCGTCCTGTTACGCAACGGCCCTCAGGGTGGCAACATCGACGATGCAAAGGACATGCATCAAGTCGTGGCGAGCCTCGATCAGGTCGCGTGCGATGCGTACGGAACGACGCTGATCGGCGAGAAGGTCGAGAACGTGAAGTACCTGAAAATGGGTCACGAACGCGGTATCGGCAACATGAACTGGCAGCAGCTCAAGTACGTCGAGGTTTAGCCATGGCAGCGAAGCCTAAGCCCGGCGAGGTGTTCGACCCGGCGCCCCATCTAGCGGATGCGCCGCTCCCGGACCCGATTCCATGGCTCGGCGCCGTCGGCACCGTCAGCGCGCTCGACGCTGCACTACCCCCTCCCGCCAACAGCGACCGCGACGAAGACTCCGGTGTCCGCCGCCTGCCCGGCCCCCCGGTCCGCAAACATCTCCGCGTGCTTCCCGGTTCGCTCTCGTCTGCCTCGGACTCGGACTCTGCATCCGCCACCGTTTGCTCGGCGGCGGATGTAACTTCGGGGTCTTCTGCGTCGGCCTCGGTCTCGGACTCCGCCTCGGCTCCGGCCAAGGAACCCAAACCCAAAAAACGCGACCCAAAGCGTCCCGGCTCCGGCATCCCGGCGCGCACGTCGATCCGAACGCTTGTGTGGGTCCGTCGTGTGGTGCAGACGACCTGCTTCGGGCTGTTCATGTACTTCCTGTTCCAGACGGCGTTCCGGGGCACGTTCAGCGCAAACAGCGATACACCGGTTCGTCTCCCGTATCCGGTGGAGGCGTTTCTCTTGGCCGACCCGTTCGTCGGTGCAATGACGCTGCTGTCAACGCACACCGTCTACCGAGGCCTGGCCTGGTCGGTCGGTATTCTCGCGTTGACCCTGATATTCGGCAGAGTGTTCTGCGGATGGATATGCCCGTTCGGAACGCTTCATCACTTTTTTGGGTGGATATTTCCGTCGCGCTACGTCAAGGGCAACAAGCGCGTCAAGGCCAATCGCACCCACTGGTGGCAAGGTGGCAAGTACTACCTGATGTACGGTTTTCTCGGTGCAGCGCTCACCGGGAGTGCGATCGGTGGCCTGATGGACCCGATCTGCGTGGCGGTTCGGACGATCGGCTTGGGCGTGCTCCCCGGGCTTCAGTATATCGGTATCCGGACGTCGACGCTGGCGGCCGACACCAACGTCGCCGCTTTGCAGCGAACGAGCGACGGCGCTCAGGACTTTCTCGCTCAGTCTGTATGGACGTCGAAACAGTTCTACTTTCATCAGACGTGGTTCATTCTCTTCTTCCTCGTCGCGATCCTGTTCATGAATCGCTTCATTCCGCGGTTCTGGTGTCGAGCGCTCTGCCCGCTGGGCGCGTTCCTCGGCGTGTTTTCGCGCTTCGCGTTGTTCGGCATGGAGAAGGACCACGCCAAGTGCACCGACTGCAATTTGTGCCTAGTGCATTGTCAGGGCGCGGATAGTCCGCAGGGTGGCGTCAAGCATCGTCAGGACGAGTGCCACATGTGCCTCAACTGCGAGAACGCTTGCCCAGAAGACGTCATCAAGTTCACGTTCTTGCCGAATCGGCGCAGCACGATCCAAAAACCGGGGCTCGAACGGCGCACCGTGCTGGCCAGCGCCGCGGCTGGCGCTGTCGCAATCCCGTCGATGCGGATCGCCAACTGGCCCGACAAAGCTTACAGTGAGAAGGTTATCCGTCCGCCGGGCTCGGTCGAAGAGCGCGAATTCCTCGAGCGCTGCATCCGATGTGCGGAGTGCATGAAAGTGTGTCCCAACAACGCGCTGCACCCGGCGTTCTTCGAGGGCGGCATCGAAGGGCTCTGGACGCCTATACTGATCCCGCGCATCGGATACTGCGAGTTCAGCTGCGTACTGTGTGGTCAGGTATGTCCGACGGGCGCGATTCAGAAGATCGATGAGAAGCAGAAGATGGGTATCGGGCAGAAGCCGATATCGATCGGAACTGCGATGTACGACAAGGGCCGTTGCCTGCCTTGGTCGATGGCGACGCCGTGCATCGTGTGCGAGGAGTTTTGCCCGACTTCACCTAAGGCGATCTGGCCCAACGACGTCGAGGTGCCCAAGCGTGCAGACAAGGCTGGCGCCGACGGTGCCCATCCCGAAATGGGAACGATCAAGGTACAGCAGCCACACGTCGACCCGTCGCTGTGTATCGGCTGTGGTGCATGCGAAAAAGTGTGTCCGATCGTGGATGAACCGGCGGTCTATGTGACCAGCGCCGGCGAGACGCGGTCGAAGACCAACATCATCCTGCTCGAGAACACTTCCTACACGAGCTGAGCTGTTTGCTCGCCTTTGTGCCGCTGCGCGGCGTCGGCTCGCTGCCGCTGCGCGGCGCGTCTAACTCTGATGTCCGTGAGGTGGTTGGGCTTCGCGTGTCTAACTCTGAGGGTTCCGCTTCGAGGGTGACGTGGCTCCGAGTCGGCCTGCGCCTGGTTCGGGGCGCGAGTCCGACTCGTGCCAGTGTGTGCCACGGGCGGGCGTAACCGTTTGGGCACCTTGCTCGGTTTTTCATACGGGAGCACTGATTTGCCCGTTGGCCCGGAAGTTGCTGACAATGCGGCATGGCTTTGCGTTTGCGTTCGGTTCTGGCCGTGGCGGTACTGGGGATGGCAACTGTCGTCGGCTGCGGTCGCGCCCAGTTGCTGGAATCGGTCGACGAAGTGTGCGGTGACCGCATCTGCTCGCCGAGCGAGACTGCTCGAACTTGCCCAACCGACTGCGCGGAGGGTTGCGGTAATGGCGTCTGCGATCCCAACGAGAGCGTGCAGACTTGCCCGGCGGATTGCCAGACGCAGCCTGTCTGCGGGGACGGCGTGTGCGGGCCCGCGGAACCGAAGACCTGTCCACAGGACTGCGAGGGCAAGCCTTACTGCGGCGACGGGACATGCGACGGGTCAGAGGACCCCTACACGTGCACGCCGGACTGCGGCTTCTGTGGCGATAGCATCTGCGGTCCTGATGAGAACGAAGACAACTGCTACGACGATTGCTACGGCGCGTACTGCGGTGACGGCTACTGCGAGGTCTACGAAGAAAACTGGTGCAAGGACGATTGCGGCGGCGGTGGGTTTTGCGGTGATCGAAAGTGCGAGCCCGAAGAGCAGGGCTGGTGCGACGAGGACTGCGGCGGCGAGGGTTACTGCGGCGACCTAGTCTGTGAGCCTCACGAGGAGGGCTGGTGCGCTGAGGACTGCGGAGTCGGCTACTGTGGCGATTTCATCTGTGAGCCTCACGAGCAGGACTGGTGCGCTGAGGACTGCGGCGGAGAAGGCTACTGTGGCGACTACCAGTGCGAGCCTCACGAGGAGGGCTGGTGCTTCGAGGACTGTGGCGGTGACGGCTATTGCGGTGACAACATCTGCCAAGGCGACGAAGTCGAGTGGTGTTACGAAGACTGCCACTCGGGTGGTTGCGGCGACGGCTATTGCGAACCGGGCGAAGAAGGCTGGTGCACGCAGGACTGTGGAGGCGGCGGCTATTGCGGTGACAGTAAGTGCGAGCCGCACGAGGTCGACTGGTGTTTCCAGGACTGCGGCGGCGGACGTTGCGGTGACGGCTATTGTGAACCCGGCGAAGAGGGCTGGTGTCAGGACTGCCTTGGCTACTGCGGCGATGGATACTGTGGGCCGAACGAAAACAGCTACAGTTGCCCGAGTGACTGCGGTGGTTTCTGCGGTGACGGCTACTGCGGTCCCTACGAGGACGCGTACAACTGTCCAAACGACTGTGGTGGATACTGCGGTGACGGCTGGTGTGGACCGTACGAGGATCCCAAGAGCTGCTCGGTAGATTGTGGGGGTTATTGTGGCGACGGTCAGTGCGCGCCGGGCGAAGTCGGATGGTGCACGTCCGACTGCATCCCCTCGTGCGGCGACCAAGTCTGTCAGTCATGGGAAAACCCAATAATCTGCTCGGTGGACTGCAGTCAGAGTTCCTGTGGGAACGGCTACTGCGAACCAGGTGAGAATGCGTACAACTGTCCGCTCGATTGCCAGTCGCGGCCGCTGTGCGGGGACAACCGCTGCGATGCGCCGTACGAGAACTCCTACAACTGCCCCAATGACTGCGGCTATGTCGGCTATTGCGGAGACGGACAGTGCACGCCCCCGGCTGAGAGT
>JAUIKB010000434.1 GCA_030430975.1 Polyangia bacterium | reverse complement strand
GCCCGCGACGGAACGCTCGCGCCCGCTCGACTTCAAGTCGCTCGCCGGTGCGGGTTCGATGCTGGGTTCGGCCGGCGTGGTGGTGCTGAATCAGCGCGCGAGTCTGTACGAAGCGGTGCGCGATCAGCTCGAGTTTTTTGAAGCCGAGAGCTGCGGTCAGTGCGCACCGTGCCGGATCGGTACGCGATTCTTGCGTGAAGGTTTCGATAAGTTCCGCGCGCAGGGTGTGCATCTGCCGATGGCTCAGGACGTCGCGTGGGAGATGGTCGAGGGATCGATATGCGGCCTGGGTCAGACGGCGCCGCTGCCGCTGACGTCCGCCATGAAGCATTTCCCAGAGGAATTTCCGATCGCTGGCAAGTCCTAATTTTGGGACAATTGAATTTCTTCACAGCACCTGGGTCCGGGGCGGGAACGCTCAATTGTCCCCAATTTTATCCGTTGCGCTGTGCGTCATTGGGGCGACGTCGTGGAATGGCGCCGTGCGTCATGCGTGCCAGCTTTGCTGACGGTGGGGGGCGTGCGACACTTTGAGGAGTAGGCGATGACGACGAGCGAGATCCGATGAGCGACGACGGTGACTCGACGATTACGGTGAACGGCAAGGCGGTCGCGCTTGAGCCGAACGACACGCTGCTGTCCGCCGCACGCCGCGCCGGTGCGACGATTCCGACGCTATGTCACGACGAGCGGTTGAAGCCGGTCGGCGCGTGTCGGTCGTGTTTGGTCGAGGTGGAAGGGCAGCGACGCTTGGTGCCGTCATGCCTGACGAAAGCTGAGCCAGGCGCCAGCGTCGTCACGGACAACGCGCGCATTCGACGGCATCAGAGCGTGCTGATGGCGCTGTACCTCGCCGACAACGTCGACGCGGCGGCGACTGATGACACCGCGGACGCTTCCGAGCTGCATGAACTCGCCGAGCACGTCGGGGCGCCGCTCGACTGGCCGCGGCTTGAGACGATTCGCGAGCAGCGCAGCATCGACCGCAACCCGTACATCGAGTTTCGCGCCGACCGCTGCATCTCGTGCGCGCGCTGCACACGCTACTGTGACGAAGTCGAGTCCGTCAGCGCGATCACGCTGGCGGGTCGGGGGTCCGCCACCACGATCGCCACCGCCGACCAGGTTTCGCTCATGGATTCGACGTGTGAAATGTGCGGCGGATGCATCGCGGTTTGCCCGACCGGGGCGATGACCGAAAAACGCCCGTTGCTGCAGCTGCTGAAACCGGCGACGCAGCTAAAGAAGGTCCGCACGACGTGTAACTACTGCGGCGTGGGTTGCCAGCTCGACCTCAACGTCGACGAGGCAGCGAACGAGGGGCGGGGCCAGGTCGTCAAGATCACCAGCCCCGAACCCGGCACGATGCCTAACGACGGTAATCTGTGCGTAAAGGGTCGGTTTGCGTACAACTTCGTCGATCACGAAGACCGGCTGACAACGCCGCTGATCCGCAACGCCGACGGCAGCTATCGCGAAGCGCCGTGGGACGAAGCGCTCGCGTACGCGGCGAAGGGGCTGTTGGGCGTCAAGGAGCGGCACGGCGCCGACGCGCTCGGCTTCGTATCGTCGTCACGCTGCACGATGGAGGAAAACTACCTAGTACAGAAGCTGGCGCGCGCCGCGTTTGGCACGAACAACTGCCATCAGTGCGCAGCGACGTGACACGCTCCCACCGTGGCCGGTCTGGTCACTACCTTCGGTGCCGGGGCGATGACGAACTCGATTCCGGAAATCCGGGACGCTGAGTTTCTGTTCGTCATCGGCAGCAACACGTCTGAGGCGCACCCGATCATCGCCATGGAGATGAAGCGCGCCGTCGCGCGCGGCGCCACGATGGTGGTCGCCGATCCGCGGCGCATCTGGATGACGACGATCGCCGACCGCCATCTGATGCTCCGTCCCGGGACGGACGTTTGGCTGCTCAACGCGATGGCCAACGTGATCATCAGCGAGGGCTTAACGGATCCGGAGTTCATCGAACGCAACACCGAGCAGTTCGAGGACGTCGTCGCAGCGGTTGCCGAGTACACGCCCGAGCAGGCGGAAATCATCACCGGCGTGCCCGCGGAGGATATCCGCAGGACGGCCCGCCAATACGCAACGACAGAAAAGGCTGGCATCTACTACACGCTGGGCATCACCGAACACAGCCACGGCACCGACAACGTCTACGCGCTATCGAACCTGGTGCTGATGACCGGGCACCTCGGCAAACCGTCGGCGGGACTGAATCCGCTACGCGGTCAGAACAACGTGCAGGGCGCCAACGACGCCGGCGCCTCCCCGGTGTTTTACCCAGGATATCAGCGCGTCGACGATCCGGCGGCGCAGGCCAAGTACGAACAGCTGTGGGGCACGAAGTTGTCGCCCGAACCCGGCATGAACCTGAACGTCATGATGAAGGCGGTCGGTGATCAGATCCGTGGGCTGTTCGTGATGGGCGAGGACATCTTGCTTTCCGAACCCAATGTGAAGCGCCTCGAAGAGGGCATGAACGGTCTCGAGTTTCTTGTGCTCCAGGACCTGTTTCTTAACGAGACGGCGCGGTTCGCGGATGTGATCCTTCCCGCTGCTTGCTTTGTCGAAAAAGACGGCACGTTCACGAACTCGGACCGTCGCGTTCAGCTTGTCCGCAAGGGCGTCGAGCCACCGCCGGGCGCCTTGGCGGACTGGGAGATTCTGAAGCGACTAGCCAACGCGGTCGGTATGAGCTGGAGTTACGAGCACCCGCGCGAGATCTATCGAGAGATGGCCCAGTCCGTGCCGAATTTCGCCGGCATCAGCCACGAACGGATCAGCGAGCGCAACGACGGGCTGCAGTGGCCGTGCCTTGACGACGAGCATCCCGGCACGAAGTTCCTGCACGAGGGCGGAGTGCTGCGAGGTAAGGGGCAGTTTCAGGCCGTCCAGTACCGGCCATCGTACGAACTCGCGGACGATGACTACAGTCTGCTGCTGTCGACTGGGCGCACGCTCTACCACTACAACGCCGCGACTCAGACGCGACGCGCCCCCGGGCTGCACGCGAAACAACCCGAGCCGTTCATCGAGATCCACCCTAAGGACGCGCGACGTCGCGGTATCGCCCATGGGGATTGGGTTTCCGTGACCACCCGTCGCGGTCAGGTCGAATGCCGCGCCATTGTATCGCGACAGGTGCGACGCGGCTGCATCTGGATGCCGCTGCACTACGCCGAGGCGCGCGCGAATCTGCTGACCGTGGACGCGGGCGATCCGGTGACGCAAACCGCCGAATACAAGGTGTGCGCCGCCGAGGTCGTCAAGCTACGCGACGGGGACGGCGCGAACACGTTCCCAGGTTCGTTTTACGCTGCCGGCGGTCCCGGCGTCGTGGCCACACCCGCCGAGTAACGTGGCCCACGCTGCTGGCCTGCTGTTTGACGCCCCAGAATTACCCTAAACTCGAAGTTCCGTCGGGGGCTAAACCGTCTTCGAAGGCCGATGTCTGACTCGGTGAACTGAAAATTACTTCCGGGGAAAATTAGTTACGGCTTGGGGTCAGAGCAGCAGCGGAACCCGGTCGAATAGTCGTGATAGTCGGGCGCGTGCGTCGCCGTAACGTACAGGCAGCCGCGACCGTGTTCCCCGCGGGAGCTGAAGTAGCCCCCCATGAACACGCCCATGCCGCGCCTGCCGAGCCAGTGATTGCCCTTTTCCAGCGGTAGCTCCTTGGCGAGCTTGGCGCTGACGTCGTCGGCGACCCACTCGTGGAGATTGCCCACCATGTCGTAGGCGCCGACGCCGCTGACGCAGTCGGAGTATTCGGCGGTTTTGGCGAGGAAGCCCGGGGTCTGGTTCATGCGTGGACTATTGTAGTGGTCGTGCTTGGTGTAGGGCACGCGACCGAAGACCTTACGAAGCAGGTGCCCCTTGTTCACGTTGCAGGTCGTTTCTTTGTATTTATTGCCGTACGGGTATTTATTACCGAAAGAACCAGCGCAGGCAGCGTACCACTCGCGAGCTTTGCATAGTCGTTTGCCTGCGTTCTTGCACGCGGCGGCGGCTTCGATGCGGTTGACGTACGCCTGCGGCGGAACGCCTTTCTTGCTGACCGCCGCGTAGCGTTTGGTCGGTTTGGGGCGCTCGTAGGGTGAGTGGGGTATCGAGCCCGAGGCCGTCTGTTCGGCGAGCTGGGCTTCGTAGCGATCGACGCAGAACCGCGGTGTGCCCTTGGCTTCGACGAGAGTCATGCCGCTGGTGCATTTCTGAGGGCTACGTGTGCTCGCAGAAGCGGCGGACGTCGCGAGCGGCGCCGGTGTGAGCGCGGTTACACCGGCGCCGTCGGAACGCCGATCCGCCTGTGCCCGATTACAGCCGAGCAGCGCGCCGGCGCCGCTGAGTAGGATGCCGATGGATAGGACGTGGAGCGTTGGTCCTCCGGCGTCAGCGCGGGAGGTGTTCGGAGCCTTCAAAGACACTCCGGTTTCACGTGCCGGATGCCATTCTTGTCGAAAAAGTGAGGCGGGTTGCAGTCAGGCAGCTTTCGTCCGGATTTTTTGGGAAGAAATATGTTTCGAACTTTCTTGCGCTTCTTCTTTCGCGGAGCGGCGTCGGCTGAGGAACTCGGTGCTGCATCGGCGGATGGCGCTGGGCTTGCCGCGTCCGTTTGATCTGACGCATCCTGGGCGTTGCCGGCTGACGCCTCAGTGAGCGCACTCGGAACCGGAGCACGCGTCGGGACAGCATCGTTCGGCTCGCAACTAGACCACGCGAGTGCCACCGCCCCGATCATGACCATGACCAGCGCTGCAGCAATCCAAAGCGGCCGGGACTGATTCGCGCTCCGCTGACGGCGCGCGCTCGGGGGCTCGGATTGGGTGTCCGGGGGTTCTGAGGGACTACTCATGGGCAAGGCGAGCATACCGCAGTCGCTGGAAACTGTCCGGGAGGACTGCGCCGACGCGCCTGCGGTCGATGTCTGGCTAGGCTCGGAGCCTCCCGAGAATTCGCTCACATGCGGTCGCGTCCCGGCGCATTGGGCGGACCTGGACCGGTTCCGCGCGGCCTGCGCCATATCCCTATGGATGTAGGTCGAACAACCGTCGAGCGGGGCTACCAGTCAAGTCAGTTTGAGCGCGCGAGCTACTCTAATTAACCAAGCGACAAATACGCGGCTGAGTTCTTGGTTTTCGCTTGTTGCCTAGGCAAGACAGTGCGAAATGGCCGCATGCTGTTGAATCGTCGAGCGTGGCTAGCTGCGGGGTTGGCAATGTGCGCCGGCTGCGCCGACCTGCTGCAAGGTATGGCTCCCACGTATCGGACGACCGCCAGCGGATCGAACGTGCATGCCTACCAGGCGGCGGCGTTTGTCTTCGGTTTCGCCGACGGGGAGGCCGCTCAAACCCAAGCCACCTTGAAGAAAGCGCGGCAGGAGATCCCGACGTTTCTGGCTCAGCTCAAGCAGAGCGGTCATCGCCTGAAGCTGAGCGTTGTGGATGACAATCGCTTCAGCATCAAGACTTACGAACTGAAGTTCGCGATCACGGTGGGCGATCAGGAGTTCGCGCTGCCCGGCAAGGCGGG
>JAUIKB010000433.1 GCA_030430975.1 Polyangia bacterium | reverse complement strand
TCGACGTGCTGGGCCTCGCCCGCGGCACGTTGCCGACCAACCGGTTCCGGCGAGCGCTGCGTTTCGCCGTCTCGGGCCTGGGGGTGGGCATGTTGTTCACCGTGGCGTTCTCGGTGCTGCGGTTCTGAAGGACTTGGTTGTCGTTGTCGTGCTGGCGATTTGTCTCGCGATCGCCAAGGGGTTGATAGGCGGTACTAGCGACAGCGGCATGACGGTGATGCTGCATGTCGGCAAGGAGTTGGGAGGCAGCCTTGCGGCCGGGGCATTGCTTGGGCTGCTACTGATCGGCTACATCCGCTTCATCAAAGCGGAGATGCTGCTGTTCGTAGCGGCGATGATCCTAGTCGTGGGCGAGGTAGCGAAGGCGCTGCACCTCGAACTGTTGCTCGTATTCATCGCGGCGGGCTTCGTGGTTCGGAATTTCTCAAAGTACGAACACGATCTGCTGCACGCCGTTGAGATGGTCGCGCTGCCGGTGTTCGTCGTGTTCTTCACGATCGCCGGCGCGTCAATTGATCTTGCGGCGAGCTGGACCGTGCTCCCGCTGGCGCTGGCGGTCTGTGTTGCGCGTGCGGTTGCCTATTTCGTTGCGGGAAGAGTCGGGGCGGTGGTCGGCAACGAGCCCGAATCTGTAAGAACACACGCATGGACTGCGTACCTGCCGCAGGCAGGCGTTACGCTCGGCCTGGTCGGGTTGGCGGCGACATCGCTTGAGAGCATGCGCACACAGATCATGAGCGCGGGTATGGCGATGGTCGCCGTTAACCTGCTGATCGGTCCGATTACGCTCCGGCGCGCGTTAGGTGCCGCAGGGGAAATACCTACCGACGTCGCAGAGCAAAGCGCCGATTCCGTCGGGGAGGCAGCCGAGCGACCCAGTCGCGATGATGAGGAGACCGAGCGGCGCCGGGAAGAGGCGGCCGCCAGCCTTAGCGACGAGGTGCTGACCAAGCACATGAACGTGATCCTCGGCCGCCTCGAGGGACACACGCGTAAGTTCCTCAAGCGCGAGCTATCGGCCTGGGCGGAATCGACGACTACCGCCGCTGAAGAGGCGTTGACGCGACCCGGTGTCGGTCTAGTGCTGGAGGAATACGATGCGGATGCGAAGGGACGCGCTCTACGACAGCTGTTTCAGAACCTGCGGGATTCACTGCGTCGCGCCCCGGAGTTCGTCGAGGTAGCGCTGGGGGATCACAACCGCTTTGCGGAGCCAGACGACTCGCGATGGGTTCAGCTAAAAAAGCGGATGCTGCGAGTCAGCCAGTTCCTGCGTCTGCGCGGTGATAAGCGCAGCGTGCCAGTCGAGGCGGCCGCGCGTCTGGCGTGGGAGGGTCGCATCGCGGACGTCTTGGCGGCCCAGCTCGGGATCTGGATGCGGGCGGAGTTTGCGATTCACGATCAGATCGTGGAATCGACTTTGAACCAGGAAACAACCGACCAGGCGATGGAGCGCGTGCGGACGTTGGCGGGACGTGTGTCGGAGTACTTTGACTCGGATATCCAAACGACGTTCACCGCTGGCTATGAAGAGATGGCGCGCACCCTGCGCATCGCCGGCGGGCCGTCTCTGCGTGCTTCACGTCTGCGCGCGTCCAAGCTGGACAGCGGTGTTCGTGCGGCGCTCGCCTCGTTGGAGAAGGACCCAGCGGACTGGCAAGAAGTTTCGGAGCTGCTCAACTCCGAGTTTGAGATGGCACGCATGACGCGCGAGCTGCGCGCCAGCTACGAGTCAACGTTGCAGCGCTCTGTGCTCGACCCGGCGGAGAAGGCGCTGGGCGGGGTCGAGGCGGTGCTTGGTGGTGTTGAACGCCGTCTGCGCGAGATCCGCGATCAGGCGGAATCAGCCGAACTGACCGCCGAGCAACGGTCATCGCTGGCGACGCTTGCGCGCGAAGCGTTCGATGCCGACGAGCAGGCAGCTCTGGAGGCTTCTGCGGCGCGGTTTCGTGCGTCGGCGAGCATGCATACCGTCGCGCTGGAGCTGCGCGGTCACATCGATGGGCTGCCCGAGGCGATCACGTTGCCGCGAGGTGATGTGGCGCCACGCAGCGCGGCGTCGCCGGACGATATCAAGCCGCGAGTCGTTTCTGTTCGCAGCCGCGCGCGCGCCGCGGTGCTTGAGCAGCTGTTAGCGGGAGCGGACCGATCGCTACGGATCGTGGCGAGCACGGTCATCGACACCGCAGCCAAGCTGCGACAGGCGCGCGGAACCGCAGTCGACGTACTGCAGGCGCCGGCGACGGATGCGCCCGTGGCCACGCTAACGGAGCTAGACCGCGCCCTGGATCAGTTGACGGCGCAGCGCGAACTGCTTGGCAAAGAGATCTTGGCCGTCGTGGCGGAGCTCGATCAGTTGGCGAGTGACGCTTTCGGAAAGATCATGCGGGCCCGTTCGGGCGGCGACGTTCCGACCGGGGACAGCGAAGGGGTCCGCGCCCGGGTGCGCGAATTGATCTCGCCGGTGACCGATCGCATCGGCCTTCTGCGAAACCGGATGTCCGAGTTCTATCGCCGTGCGACCGGCAGTCAGTTTGGCAAGCAGGTGAAGGCCCGATATCAGTCGGAGGGCTTCGACGCGGCGTCGATTCGCGACTATGTCACTCGCTGGACGAACGAACCGCCGCTTCCGCCAGACTATCGTCAGGTATTTACCACGGCGCCGGTCAATGAGCAGCGTCTGTTCACCGCTCATCGCGACGTGCTCGAGGCCGTTCTGGCTAGCGAATCGGAATGGCTAGCGGGTACGGGCGCTGCCGGGTTGCTGATCATCGGCGAGCACGGTTCCGGGCGCACCTCGTTGCTCAACCTGCTCGAGCTTGAGCTTCGAGCGGGGCGCGTCCTGCGTCCTGAGCCTCTAGGCGGACGCCGCGAAATCGGTGTCCAAGCGGCGGTCGCGATCGAACTGAGTACTCGGAGTAGCGCTCGCGCGATCCAGAGCGCCCTGTTGAAGAAGCCGAGCAGCATCCTGGTTGACGACTTCGAGCAGTGGTTCTCGCCGGAACCGGCAGGAATCAAGCGGCTGGAACGCTTCTTAGAGCTGGTCGCCCGGTCCAAGGCGAACTGGGTTGTTTGCGTCGAGAAGCATGCGCTGAGCATTCTGGAGGACTGCGTTCCGATCCGACAGGTGTTCGGTCGTGTGTTGACGCTACAGCCGCTCAGCGTTGCTGAGACCGAGGAAGCCGTGATGGCACGCCATCGGCTGACGGGTCGCGAACTCGAATTCCCGTCCAGCGTTGTGACGCGCGTTCTGGCACGAATTCAACGAACCAGCGCCGAACAGCTCTACTTTCGGCTGCTCGCCAAGGCTGCGGGAGGGAACATCGGTCGGTCGATCGCTCAGTGGCGGCATCAGCTGGACGTGGACCAGCGGGGCGCGCTGCTGGCGCGACCGGATCTGAGCTTCGCCCTCGGCTTACCGTTCTTGGGGCGACTTGAACCGTTAGAGCTGGCGACGCTTCTGCAGTTGCTAAGGTTCGGTCCGTTATCGGAGCGGGAACTGGCTACGTCGCTTGGAGCGGCGCGATCGCAAGTGACGCGCCAGGTGCACTTTCTGTCGTCGGCGGGGTTAGTCCAGAAGCATTCCGATGGCGTGGAAATACCGCAGAGTCTTAGGCCCGCGGTGGGCAGCGCCCTGTCGCAGCTGGGGGTGCGAGAATGAGCGGGCGTGTGCGTGCGCTAGCGCTTCTCTTCGTTCCGCTGCTGACCGGGTGCGCGGCGAGGGCCGAGGAAGGGCAGCAACTCGGGCTTGGGCAGTCGCTCGTGCAGGAGCTAACTCGGGTCCGCGATGTGGTTGGACTGCGGTCGCTGCTCGTGTTTGCCGCGTGTGCCGCGGCCGTGCTGTTGATCGACCGAGGGCTGCGCGGGCTCACTTGGGTAACCTGGCGCCTGGGTTTCGACGCGAACCGGCGGCTAGAGACGTGGGCGGCGGCCGGACGACTCGTGGTGCTGGTGTCGGCCGTCATCATCGCTGCTCGCGTGGTATCGCGAACCGCGCCGATTCTGGTGGGGATGGGACTAGCCCTGGCGCTCGTCGGGCTCGTCCTGGGTTACGCGAAGCAGCTGCCCGGAATCGTCGCTGGGATCACGATGCTGCTGCGCCGGCAGATCCGCCACGGCGATCGGATTCGGATCGCTGAGCATACGGGAACGGTTCGGGAAGTCAGCCTGACCAGGTTGCACCTACGGCGCGGGGATGGCGCGACTTTGTTCGTTCCGAACAGGCTCCTGACGAGCGATGTACTGACGGTCGAGCACGCAAAAAACAGCGAGGTTGTTCGCGTCAGGCTGCCGTTCGCGTCCCCGCAGACGCCGGAGCAGCTCGAACTGGCGCGCCGGATCGCAAACCTGTCGCCGTTTCGAGTGCCGGGGTCGCCGGTCGAGATCGGGCCGACGGCTGACGATGCGCACGCCCACGAAGTGGAGCTTAGAACGTGGTCGCAGCGCACGGTTGAGGCGGCGCAGCGGCAGGTCGCGCAGCAACTGGCCGCGCATATGGAAGAGCAAGCGGACGAGTAGTCGGAGCCCCGAACTCGGAGCGGCAGCTGTTACGCCGCGGAGCCTGCGACGTTGAGAGGCGAGCAAACAGCGTCGGAGTCGTAGTTCAACAGAACACTAAGTTAAAACCCGCCGCGCAGCGGCAGCGAGGCGATCGAGGAAGAACCCCAGGTGACGTCGGCGCCTCGGCCTCCGGTGGCCGTTCAGGCGACGTCCGACATCATTCCGATCGAAGCCGACGATGCTGTGTTCGGCGATCCAAACGCCGACGTGACCATCGTGGTGTTTTCGGATCTGCAGTGTCCGTTTTGTGGCCGGGCAGCCAAGACGATCGACCGGCTGCGCGAGAAGTACCGACCCGATAAGCTTCGAATCGTGGTCAAACACTATCCGCTGCCTTTCCACAAACAGGCGAAGCTGGCGGCGCAGGTCGCTCAAGCCGTCTTGCGCGAAGCTGGACCTCAGGGTTTCCTTCGGTTCACTCGCCTTGCGTACGGCGCACAACGAAGCTTATCGCGTGACCGTCTCTTCGAATGGGCTGAGAGCGTCGGCGCCCATTCGCATCAACTGGACGCGCCGGGGTTTGCGCGCGAGGTCGAGCGGGACATGGCGCTCGCCCAGCGCTTGGGTGTCAGCGGAACGCCGGCGTTCTTCGTTAACGGAACGGAGGTCAGCGGTGCGCAGCCACTCGAAAAGTTCGTCAAGATGATCGACGAGGAGTTGGACCAAGTGCAGGAGCTGAAACACGCCGGTACTCCCATCGATCAGCTCTACGCGCGTCGGGTTGATGTGAACACGCCACCGCCCGAGGTAAAGGGCGTGTCGGGTGGGGTTCCCGGCGGCGTGGTCGGCGGCGCCGTCGCGCCTGCGCCGCCCTAGCAAACAAACGAAATCGAGCCGGCCCCATCACAGGGCCGGCTCTGGTGTGTTTTCAGGTTGGTATTAAGGAAGACTAGATTGCTGCCATCAGTCGCACGGCCAGGGGTCCTCCGGGATGTCTGCGGGTTCCGTCGGCGGTGCTGAGTTGGTTTCGATAACCGTGATGAGCTTGTTG
>JAUIKB010000432.1 GCA_030430975.1 Polyangia bacterium | reverse complement strand
CACCTGTAAGAGATCTTCTAGCCGACTGCGGATCGTCTTGCGTCCGATGCGCTTCACGTAATCCTTGAACGGCTCGTCGCCTTCTCGCTCGTCAACATAGGCCTTGGTCAACCGGTCGACGACGTCGGGAACGCGCTTCGATGGCACCGCACCGATCGCAAGACCGTAGCTGCCGGCGTTATTCGTCCACTCGCCGCCAACGACTAGCTGAAAATGCGGGACGCGACGACCGTTGACGTTGCGACTTACGCCGAGAAACCCGAGGTCCGACACGTGGTGCTGCCCGCACGAGTTGAAGCAACCGCTGCACTTAATCGACAGCGACTTGGCGTCGTCAGCCAGTTCCTTTTCGACGACGTTCAGGTGCCGCCGCAGCTCGCCGGCCAGACCGCGGGACGCGGAGATGCCCAGCTTGCAGGTATCGGTACCCGGGCACGACGTCACGTCGGTGATGCTGTCCGCACCAACCTCGCCCATGCCATTTGCCTTCAGCATCGAGTACACAGCCGGGACGTCCGCCAAACTCACCCAGCGCAACACGAGGTTCTGAGTCACCGTCGCGCGCAGCGTATCGCCTGTATATTTCCGCATGATATCCGCGATAGCGCGCGACTGCGTCGCTGTGAGGTCGCCAAGGGGGAGCTTAACCGTTACCGTGGCGTAGCCCTTTTGGCTCTGCTCTTTGACGTTCGCCGTGAGGAACGCATCGAGTCCCTCTGGTAGGTCCGATGTCGGCAAGCTGCCCGGCTCGCGGAGCGGCTTCTCGGCGGTCACGCTTAGGTCATCGAGATACTCGGTCCAGCGTGGATCCGGACGAAGTGCCTTACGCTCCTCGCGCACCATCTCTTTAAACTTGTCGACCCCTACTTTCTTGACGAGAAACTTCACGCGAGCCTTGGCGCGATTGGTTTTTTCTCCGTGTTTGGCGAACACACGACACACCGCCTGCGATAGGGGCAACAGTTCCTCGGGAGCGACGAAGTCGTCGATCAATTTGGCGCTCTGCGGTACGGCACCGAGGCCTCCGCCAACGTAGAACTCGAAGCCCTGTTTTGTCTCCCCATCCACTTCGCGGGTGGTGGCGATCAAACCGAGATCGTGAAAATTCGTCACGCCGCACGCATGCTGTTTGCAGCCGCTGAAGGCGATCTTGAACTTGCGGCCAAAGTCCTGAACGTCGTCATGACCCAGTAAGAAATACGTCAGCCCGTGAGCATACGGCATGACGTCAAAACCCTCGTCGCTGCACACACCCGCGTAAGGACACGCGGTGGTGTTGCGAACGCTGTTGCCACACGCTTCTCTGGTCGTGATGCCGCACGCTGCCAGGCGCCGCTGCAGGTCCGGTGTGTCCTCGATGTGGACAAAATGGAACTGGACGTCCTGGCGCGTGGTGACGTGCAGGATCGCATCCGAGTACTCCTCGGCCAGATCCGCCATCACCTCCATCTGCTCGGCACTCAATTTTCCCATCGGGATTTTGATGCGCATCATCCCGGGGGCGTCCCACACCGTGCCGGGGCCCTTGGTCAGGTCGCCGCACGGAAAGTCGAGCGGCTGCGTATCGGTGCCGTCGTGGCGCTGACCGTTGTCATAGCGCTGGCCGTAAACACCACGACGTAGCCGCGTTTCCGCAAATAGCTTCTCGTCGATCTTTCCTTGCTTACGCAGCTCAATCTGCGTCTCAAAGATGTCGATTTCGCGGCCGAGCGATTCATCGATCGCATCGCCGAGTTGGCTCTTCCAGCTAGTCGTTTCGGTCATCGGTGCTCCGTCCAAAAGCGAGGGCATGTTGTAGGCCGAATTGCCGCTAGGACAAGTCAGGAAAGCGTCACGAGCCGGAAATTGTGCCGTAAAGCCGGTCAGATAGCTCGGCTAGTTGTTGACTTATTTGATCAAGAACACGGATACAACGCGCTGGAGATGCTCGTGCCGACCCGCCTCGACTAGGGGGCGCCTAGGGCGTGCAGGGTCCGCTGGACTGCCCGAACTGAGTTGGATCCACGCAGCCCAGGCCGAGGAACGTATCCATGTAGCCGCACTGGCCAGTAGGTTTGCAGCAGCCCTGCAGCATGATGCCGGCGGTCAGGGCCACCGGCTGACATTGGGCACTGACGTTGCCCGGCTGGTTCTTCTCGATGCAGCCAAGCCCGATCAGGCTGGACGTGTCGTAGCCGCACTTGCCGCCCGGCGTGCAGCATCCCGGCGCGCCAAGCGACATGTTGCCCGAGCAGTCTTGAGGTCCGGTGCAGTTGTTGCCGGGATTCCCGCCCGTGCCCGCCATCCCAACGCCGCCCATCCCAGCCGTGGCTGTTCCGCCCGTGCCCGCGGTTCCCGCCACGCCGCCCATCCCGGCGACCGCTCCTGAACCACCGGCGCCGGGCATACCGCCCTGACCTCCAGCGCCACCCTGAGCGCCGGCGCATTCTGCCAAGCAGGCACTCGCATCCTTGTTTGGATCGTTGCACTGGCAGAGCAGAAAGCACCCGGTGCACGCGCACTGGGGCGGACTGCACAAAGCGCCCGTGCTGCCCGCGTCGCCGGCGGGGGCACGCTCGGTAGCATCGCTTCCGCTGCACGCGACGGCTAGCGCGGCGGTGGCGAAGGCCGCTATCACCAGGTTTCGAAGCGTTGCGGGCAGTCGATCTTTCATAGCCAGCTAGAGTGTTTCCTGCCCGCCGGCCGGATTCAAGGACACCTGCCGTTCTTGTGCGTCAAACCGGCCTGAGCGGAACATTGCAACCGTCTAACGCGCACCGTAGTTGTGACTCGACGTCTCCTCGTTGCGGTCGGTGGCGGGCGGGGGCACCGGAAACAGCGCATCGATCTGCGCGATGATGTCGGCGTCGCCGGCGACTGTTGGCGCCTGAAGGGCTGGGGTCAGCTGCTCGACGTTGCGCCCGCCGATCAGCGGCGCCGTCACGCCCGGCTGCGCCATGACCCAGGCGACCGCCAGCGTCGCCGGATGGTGACCTAGTTTCGACGCAAGCTGGGTGAAGCGTTCGGCCGCTTCGTAGTAGTGGTCGTCGCCGTAGCGGACCTGGTACATCTTGTTGTCCATGAGCCGCCCGCTCTCGGGGCGGCGACCCTTACCATATTTCCCAGTCAGTAATCCACCGGCCAGCGGACTGTACGGAATGAAGGCTAAGTTCATCGCACGCGCCATCGGCAACAGCTCGACCTGCGCCTGACGTTTGACCAGATTGTACATCGGCTGCAGCGCGGTCAGTGGCGCCCAGCCGCGCTGCTCCGCAACGCCCAGAGCGCGCATCGCCTGCCACGCGGAGAAGTTGCTGGCAGCTGGATAGAGGATCTTGCCCTGCTGAACGAGCTGTTCGACACCTCGAAGCGTCTCGTCGAGCGCCGTCACGTCGTCGAACCGATGCAGAAAGAACACGTCGATGCGGTCGGTGTTGAGTCGGCGCAGGCTGGCCTCGACCGCGTTCACTAGGTGGTAGCGCGACGCGCCGCGATCGTTCGGTCCGGACCCGGTCGGGAAGTACGCCTTGGTGGTGATCACGACTTGGTCGCGCTCGGCGGCGATCAGGTCGCCCAGGATCTGTTCGGCCTGGCCCTTGTTGTAGACATCTGCGCAATCGAAAAAGTTGATGCCGGCGTCTCGCGCGGCCGCATAGATCGACTTCGAGACGCCGGGATCGGCGTCACCGCCGAACGCCATCGTCCCCAACCCCAGGCGCGATATGCGCACGCCGGTCCTTCCCAGATCCGTGAGCTCCATCCCGGTGAGGCTACACGCGCCGGCCACGGCGGCCAGGCAGTCGTGGCCCACGGCGTCGAAAACGCTGTTTGACGCCCAAAAACAACCGTCTGATCCGGCGTCGTGCTAAACGCGCTCTTCCGATGCGCTACCGAAATGCACTCATCCCGACAGTCAAAGAAGCTCCGTCGGACGCCACGACCGCAAGCCACATTCTGCTGCTCCGAGCCGGGTACATCCGGCGCGTAGGCGCGGGCATCTACAGCTTCCTGCCGCTCGGCGTGCGGGTGTTGCGCAAAATCGAAAACATCGTGCGCAGGGCCATGGACGACGCTGGGGCGCTGGAGGTCCTATTGCCGGCGATTCTGCCCGGCGAGTACTTCAAGGAGACGGGGCGGTGGGACGGCTTCGGCGACACCTTGATGCGGCTCAAAGATCGCAAAGGCGGCGACTACCACCTCGGCCCGACCCACGAGGAGATCATCACCGATTTGGCTCGGCGCGAGATCCAGAGCTATCGCGACATGCCTAAGAACCTTTACCAAGTGCAAAATAAGTACCGAGACGAGCCCCGGCCCCGCGCCGGACTGTTGCGCTGTCGCGAATTTCTGATGAAGGACGCATACTCGTTCGACGCCAGCGAAGACGACGCGCTGAAGAGCTATGAGCGGATGCGACAGGCGTACTGCGCGATCTTCGATCAGCTCGGCTTGGACTACCGAATGGTGCAAGCCGACAGCGGCGCCATGGGCGGATCTGTCAGCGCCGAATTCCAGGTACTAGTGCAGTCAGGCGAGGACTTCATCGCGGCATGTCGACAGTGTGACTACGCCGCCAACCTTGAAGTAGCGACGTCGCCGCCCGAGGCCGTCCGAGGAAACCCCGAAGACACTCCCAGCACAGAAAAGGTGGCGACGCCCGGCCACGGGACCATCGAGGCGGTCGCGGAGTTCCTGAACGCGTCGCCGAAGAAGTTCATCAAGACGCTCGTGTTCATCGCCGACAAGAAACCGATCCTTGCTTGCGTGCGCGGTGACCACGACGTCAATGAGGTGAAGCTAGCGCGCCTCGCGGGCGCGACCGATCTCCGCATGGCAACCGATAAGGAGGTCGAGCAGACGACCGGCGCCTCGGTCGGATTTGCCGGACCAGTCGGCGCGACAGTTCCGATCTTTATCGACGCGACAGCGCAGAACATCGTCGACGGCATCACGGGCGCCAACGAAACCGACCAGCACCTCAAGCACGTACAACCGGGCCGGGACTTCGAGGCGGCCGTCGGCGATTTGCGCACGGTGGTCGAAGGCGACCTGTGCCCGAGCTGCGGGGCATCGCTCGGCATCTACCGCGGCATCGAGGCCGGCCATATCTTTGTGCTCGGCACGCACTACAGCGAGAAAATGTCGGCGACGTTCTTGGACGACGAAGGCAACAAGCGGCCACTCGTCATGGGGTGCTACGGCATCGGCGTCTCGCGACTCGTGGCGGCAACCATCGAGCAGCACCACGACGATAACGGCATCCGCTGGCCGATGAGTATCGCGCCGTATCACGTGATGATTACGCAGCTCGGCGACGAAGACGAGGTCGTCGAAGCGGTGGCCAAGCTTGAGAGCGAGCTCGAAGCCCGCGGCGTTGAAGTGCTCGTCGACGACCGCAAGGGTCGGCCAGGCGTCAAGTTCAAGGACGCCGATCTGATCGGCATCCCGTTGCGCGTGACGATCGGCGCCAGGTCGCTCAAGAACGGCGGCGTCGAGGTCAAGCCGCGTACCGAGTCCAATCCAAAGAACGCAGAGATCATCGCGCTCGACGAAGCGGTCGAGGCGCTGGTTGGAAAAGTCGAG
>JAUIKB010000431.1 GCA_030430975.1 Polyangia bacterium | reverse complement strand
CCGGCTCCGCGTGCCAGAACACTGGCGCATGCGCGCGCAGCCAGGCGAACTGGTCATGTGGCACGCCAACCGTGTATTGCGCGGAGTCCAGTACATCGATCCGACGTTTCGCAGCGTCGGGGGCACGCCGCGTCGACTGCGCCGCTCGCGTGAGTTCTACGACACGATCCGTCATGGCCTCCAGCATGTCCCACGCCTCGTCGAGCAAAGTCTTGATGCGTTCGTGCGTCGCGGCCGACTCATCCCGCAGTAGCCGTTCGCCCATCGCAGCGTGCTCGTCGTCCGCCTCGACGTGAACGTCGAAGTACTCGTCGTTCACGTACGGAGCGAGAACCGGTCGGGCGCGACGATGATATAGCGCGCTGGCGTTCTCGATAACCAAGTGGATCAGAGCAGCCTTCTCGGCGTTGTCCAAAACGTACATCTGGTGGGTGAACCAGTTCGTGATCGCCTCCATGACGGCATCACTGCGAGGTCGAACGGTTTCCCCAGGCGCCCGATCTTGGTGCATCGCATCGTGGCCAACCTC
The DNA here is from genome assembly GCA_030430975.1 of Polyangia bacterium. GTDB lineage: Bacteria > Myxococcota_A > Polyangia > Polyangiales > Polyangiaceae > JAUIKB01. Next base: position 5,040 of record JAUIKB010000431.1, on the reverse strand, counting down.
TTCCGCAAAGTGGCGCAAGAACACCGTCGCGTACTTCGGTTCAAACGTTCCTGCCTGCCGAGCGAAGAGCAACGCCTGATTGCCGTCCACCCAGATCTGCAGCGCCTCGTTGTATACGCGTCGGCACTCGGCGTCGCGCAGCGTCCCGTCGGCGAGCAAGTCAAAGATCGCGGCATCACCGAATCGCTCCAGACGGGATGCGTTGTGTTGAAGCAAGTCTTGCAGCGAACTGCCGAACACGACTCGAGCTCGGGACGGATCCGAATAAAGCCCGCTGCTGAACTGGATCGACAAGCCATGAAGCCCCCCCTCGCCGGCTACGAAGCCGTGGGAACATCCGGCCGGCACTGCCACCACCATGTTGCCAGATAGATCCGCTTCTCTGTCCCCGACCAGACGTCCGCGTCCTTTGTAGAACACCATCAGAGAGTGCACCGGATGCACGTGCGGCTCCAGCCTCTGCCCCTCGTCAAGCTTCACCCAGCTAACGGAGAAATCCCCGCCGTTGGGCATGAATTCACTGAGTAGCTTACTCCACCGAAAGTCACGTAGCTCCCCGAGCTGGTGCACGCGACCATCCTGCTCGATCTCCTCGATGGGTGGAATGCTGCTGCGTGGTACGACCTCAATCGTCTGCATCGTTCGCTCTCAATCCTCTTGGTAATTCAACCAATGTGCTGCAACCAGTCCACATGCCGCCCCTTGCCTGTCACCTCAGCCGCATACGCAGCGCGCAGCTGCGCCGTCACTTCCCCTGTTTCGCCACAGCCGATGCGCCGACCGTCGAGTTCGACGACCGGCGCGATCTCCGACGCCGTTCCGGTGAGGAACAACTCGTCGGCGGTGTACAAGTCTTCGCGCGTCAGACGCGCAGCGCTAGCCGTAATCCCGGCCTCCGCGGCCAACTGCAGAACGGTGTCACGGGTGATACCCTCCAGGACACTCTCCAGCATTGGGGTCAGCAGCTGCCCGCGTCGCACCGCGAAAATGTTGGCGCCGCTCGCTTCGGTAGCGTAGCCGCCGGCATCGAGTAACAGAACATCGTCTGCCCCGGCGGCCTGTGCATCCTGAAGGGCCAACATAGACGAGAGGTAATTGGCGTTGGCTTTGGCCTTGAACAGCATCGCATTCGAGCCAGCCCTGGTCAGAGCACCGCAACGTAGACGCAGTCCTCGTAAGGGCTTTGCCCGTGAACCCCACGCGAGCGCCAGCACGGCGACTCGGAGCCGCAAGCCTTCAACGCTCGGTCGCATCCCCAAAATGCCATCGTAGAAGACAAACGGGCGAACGTAGGCATCACGAAGCTCGTTGCGCCGGAGTAGCTCACACTGAACGTCGTCTAGCTGCGCGGGTGCCCAGCGCTCAGCCAGCGGCATGCCCAGGATCTTGGCGGATCGAAACAGACGCGCGGTGTGCTCTGTGAGGCGAAACAACGCGGTCCCCGCTGCAGTCGAATAGGCGCGGACGCCTTCAAACACGCCGAATCCATAGTGATGTGCCGTTAGCGGCAGCCGAGCGTCCCGCCACGGTCGATACTCGCCGTCCAGCCAAACGACGTGTTGCTCGTCTGGTTCGGCAATCATCTTTTGCTCGCGCTAGGCGCCCGCATTACCCACATGCGCCACGATGCGCTCGGTCATCGCGCCGAGCATGTCCCAGCTCTTGTCGGCCAGGGCTATCAGACGACGGTAGGTTTGCTCCGGTTGCCCATCGAGCAATTCCACACCTAAGTTCATGTGCCCAGCGTCAGCTTCACCGTGAGTGTGAAAAAAGCTCTCAGCCTCGTGCCCCTCGAACAGTGGTCCAGCTAGCGTGCCCAGATGGTAGCCTGCGGTTTCCAACACCAGGTTGACGACGATCTTGTCCACGTTGTCGAGGACGAGCATCTGGTGACAAAACCAGGTCGATGTGGCCCGCAGAACGGGGTCGGTTTGAACGACCGTGCTCGGCGTGCGCAGCAACGAGTTGTGGCCGAGCTCCTCGCGCAGGTGTTCGCCAAAGAGCTCGGAAAAGCGTTCGTCACGACACGCCGCCTGCCGCGAGAACAGCAACATCTGAAACGCGTCGGCAAACACCCGAAGGCAGTCCGTCGTTGCGCAACGCTTTGCTTCGGAGTCGAGTCCGCGGTCACGCAACAACGAAAAGAAGGGAGCGTCTAGCATCTGCTGTGCTCGGCGCTGGTTGTGTGCCAACAGCTCGGACAGCGATGCTCGCTGTGACCCGAGTTTCGCAGACTCGTCCGCTTCACCCTCAGGCGGGTGCGATGCTCCTGCGCCAAATACGACGTGCAGCGCGGTGAGCCCCTCCGTCGCCCCGCACTCGATCGCGTACCGTTGTTCCGCCGGCAACGTGACGGAATCGCCCTCGACTATTTCGCTCGTCCCCGTCGCGGAGAGCTGAGCCGAACCGCTCAATACGACGAGCAACGCGCCAGCCGTCGGTCGCGGCTCTTCGAGCTTCTGCCCGGCCGTCAACCGAAGCCAGCTCAAACGCACGCTGCTCGCCGCATCGGGAAGCAGGCCGCGAAGCCCAGGGTGGCCGCCGAGCGGGCGGCGGTCCACGTCGCCGCCAGCAGGCGGCAGTTCTTCGGTCGTGACGATCAGTGGTCCGGTCATGCCGAGTTCGCCTCCGCCGCTGCGTTGGCCGAAGGTGACTTGGCTGTCCCCTCCGCGTCGCCCGACACGCCATTGCTCGTTTTGAGCCGCGTCTGAGAGGTGGTTTTGACGCACCGCTTTAGGTACGTGACGAGGGGATCGATGTGCTCGGGCTCAACCCATTCGGCCGCCAGATCTTCGATCACGTGGTGTTCATCAACGAACTCACCATTTTCAAAGCGACGCACCACTGGATGCGAGAACTTGCTCTGCTGAGCATTATCGACGTCTTCGCGATGTACACGATGCGCCCGAAACGGGTCGGTGTCATCGTGTGGTCCATATTCGAGGGTCAATGCGAGCGCCGTCCCCGAAGTTAGAAAACGCTCGGACGCGTAGTCCATCGATGCTTCTTTGAGCAGCCAAGCCGTTTGCTCGACGTCGTCGAGCTGCACGACCGTCGTCAGAAAGCCCGGCTGTTGCCAGAGCGAAGAGGAACGATTGATCTGCTGCAGCAAACCCGCCGCCACCCCACGTGCGGAGTACGTGAGCTGTTGCCGCGGCCACGTCTGGCCGTGAAAGGCGGTTTCGAAGTGTTCCGCAAGCGCGGCGATATTGTAGCGAAAGCCATGGATAAACGCCGACATGTAGCGCTTGTAGTCGCGCTGTTGCATGAGCGACCCAGCGAAGAACATCCCTGGAACGTTGGTCGATTCCCAGGCGCTGGACTGCAACGGCCACCGGCCACATTCCGTCAGTGCCGGACGGCATGATTCATCGAACGGCGACGGGTCGAAGCAAAACCCGGCGCACACGATGATGCGATCGTAGGCGAGCGTTTCGATCTCACCGCCGGCCCGAGCGTACTTAATGTCGACCGAAAAACCGTCGCCGCGCGGACGGATCTCCATAATTTCCCCGTCAATTACAGCGTTTTGCGACTTCAGCTGATATGTGTCGAGAAAGTTGTTGTTGACCGCCCGCAGGTCACCAACGAAGTGCGTTCGCCAGGCCATCCGCAGTGGGTGGGGGCTCGCCAGGTGGATCGACGCAGCGGCGGGCACTAAGTGGTCCGCGGTTTCGAACGCTGAATTGCCTTTCCCGATGATCAGCACGCGCTGATTCTCGAAGTCAGCGCGATCGGTCGACATCGTGCCGTACCGCTCACACAGCTCGATCCCGGGTATGTCTGGCGTGTATTCCTGCGGCGTGCCGGTTGCCACGACGAGACGCCTTCCGGTCCAGCGTCTGCCATCTGCCGTCTCGACCGTGAAGCCGTCGTCAGCGCGACTGATCCGTTGGGCTTCGGCGTCAAACTCGACCTGTATTCCGTGCTGGCTGCGGAACTGCTCAAGGTGCGCCAGCAGCGCTTGCGCCGGAGGAAAATACTCTCTGGACACATCGGATACGAGGGGTGTGAACTCGTCGCTTAACAGAGAGTTCCAATCCCAGCGCAGTTTGAGCTCCGGGTCTGACGTGCCCGTATGCACCTTGTTGATGGATATCAACATGCGATGGCGCGGATACGTATGGAAGAACGAACCCACCTCGGACGCCCGATCGAGCAGCACGTAGCTGTGACCATTGCGCGCCAAGTAGTACGCCGTCTGCAGCCCCGCGGGACCGCCGCCTAGGATGATGTAGTCTCTAAGCTCCGTAGAGCCTCGCGCCTGTGCCATTGAGCCTCCCGAACCGACCGTCCACTAACCGTCGCTGCCTATTTCCCACTCAGAAGAAGACACTGAGCCGTGGGACGGCCTCCGTCAAGCGATTGTCCGCACTTACGCAAGACCTCACACACAAATCCCAAATGCCCGGACACGGTCAGGAGCCGAACCTACCCAATCGGGTGAATTTTTCTGGAACCGATTATTCTGGCCAAGTTAGCTCAAACAGGCGAATTTATGTAGGATCCCCGTCGTCGGGCCAGCCTACGGCTCCCAGTTGACCGTGATGGCAAAGGCCTCGGGCTGAGGCGTGGTCAATGACCAGCCATCGAAGCTAATGTCCAAGTCTTTGCCGCTTACTGCGCCGAACACGCACCCTATTAGCCCAGCCGCGAACGGCGGAGCGTGGAGGACTGGATTCTCGGCAAACGCACAGACCAGCTCCCCCTTTCCGCTGTCCATCGAAACGTCGAACTTCGTTCCCACATCCAGATCGCGTGCGTAGAACGTCGGCAACTTCCTAACGAAGAGCGTTGGCGTCAGCATTTTGATGAGTAGTTTCATCACACCCTGGACGTTCTTTTGTGCCCAGTGCGCGCCTGCGGCCTGTAAATGCTTCCGGGCACCCGCCTCCGTCGACGCTAGCTCAGCGGTCGCTGCGTGGAGCGCGTCGAGATAGGATAACGGATACCACGCCGTCGGCCCGAAATCACTGACACCATTCCTGAGTTCCTTCGGAAGCGAAGGATTCACTGTGCTCATGTCGTCGCACTGGATCA
>JAUIKB010000430.1 GCA_030430975.1 Polyangia bacterium | reverse complement strand
CGCATGGAGCGATACATTTCAGGGCACGCTGATGTTGCTGGGTCTGGTGATTCTGCCGATCGTTGGGCTGGTGTCGGCCGGCGGCGTCAGCGAAGTCGTCACTGGGCTGCGCGCTCAGGATGCATCCCTGCTGAGCTTTGGCTTTGGAGACGATCTGAACGCGACACTGGGCACGATCGGCCTGCTGTTGATCGGCATCGGGTTCATGGGATCGCCGCAGGTGTTCGTGCGATTCATCTCGCTGCGCTCTGAGACGGAGATCCGTAAGGGCACGGCGGTGGCGGTGCTGTGGACGATCTTCGCCGACTCGGGCGCCGTGTTGGTTGGCCTGATCGGCCGGCATCTGCTGATGAAGCCGGGTCAGGCGAGCGACGAGGCACTCGGTTCGGGTGCTCAGAAAGTGCTGCCGATGATGGTCGATCTACTTTTGCCGTCGCTGCTAGCGGGGCTGTTCATCGCGATCGTGCTTTCAGCGATCATGTCGACGGTGGATTCCCTGCTCGTCGTCGCATCCAGCGCCGTGGTTCGGGACTGGTACCAAAAGGTCAAGGCGCCGGACACACCGGACGACGCCCTGGTCGGCATCAGTCGGAAGGTGACCCTGGGCTTGGCTCTGATCGCGCTTGCCCTTTCGATGGCAGTCGCCGTCACGACGCCGAGCCGAACGGTGTTTTGGTTTGTGATTTTTGGTTGGTCCGGCATTTCCGCCACCTTCTGCCCAACGATGATCCTGTCGCTGTACTGGGGAAAGATGACGCGGCGGGGTGCGATAGCGTCCATGGTCACCGGCTTCGCCTGCGTGCCCCTGTTCAAGTTCGCGGCGCCGCTGCTACCGGGCGTCGGCGACTCGTTCAAAGCGCTTGCGGAGCTGCCTCCAGCGTTCGCGATGGCGACGCTCGTCGCGGTCGTCGTCAGCCTAACGGACAAGACCGGACAAGAGCGCCTGGCGGAGGTGGAAGGTGAGCTGACGTCCGCTGGGAGCGGGAAGCTGTCGGCGTAGGCATGGGTTTGCTCGATCTTCTCAGGGGCGTCCTGTTGCCGAGTTCTCCGGGACCCAGCAGACCTTCACGACGAAGACTGCTGCGGCAGGCAAGGCGGTACGTCAAACGGCTGGGTCCGCGCGGTCCTATTGCCGATGTCCGGGAGGGGCCATGCCACGTGTACGGCCGTGCACGCGTGTTGCGGGGGGCGGATGGCTACGAACAATTGGGCGCCTTCCTCACGTGGTCGAACGGCGCCGCGCAAGGCGGAGTCGATGAGGACGGAGAGCCCCTGTTGCACAAGGTCTTTCACGCGCGCCAGGCTTGCGGCGCATTCGTCGTCGAGGACGAGACGGGGCTCGCGCTGGTGGACGAGTCGGAGCACTTTGTCGTCTGGGGTCCGGAGGCCGACAATGGCCTGCACGGCAACGCCTCTGTCGAGGTGCGTACGGGGTCGCGGGTGGCCGTAGCAGGGCTCAGCCGGCGGGTGCCGCTGCCTCCTGCAGCGGTTCCGATCGAGCGCCGCGGTTACCGCGGGTCGATAGAGGAGGGCCTGGCGGTCATCGGCACGGAGTCGAGGCCCGTGGTCATCTTGGTCGACTAAGCGGTGCCATTGAGCACGTCAGTCAAGCGCCGGTCCGCGCGGTGCGAAGTCGGCCGCACGGACCAGCGCATCCGGTTAACGCAGCGCCGACAGGTCCGCCCCGTGGTTGATATGGAGCGGCACACCATCGACGACGAGTGCCGGTACGGACTTGACGCCGGCGGCCTCGGCTTCGTCGAGTCTGGACTTGTTGTCGCCGAGGTGCACGATCTCTAGATCGAAGCGTTCGCGATCGACCATGTCGGTGATCTTGTTTTCCGCGATGACGCAGACCGGGCAACCTGCATGGTAAAAAATAGCTTGAATGGACATGGCGTTTCCTTTGTTTCTACTGATTGATAAACGACGATTCGGGTTTCATTCCGAATCGGAGGACTGACGGCTGACGGTGTTCGGTAGCGACAGGTCGCCGGACAGGACTTCGACAACTTCTTCGACGCGCAGTACCGGTCCCGCGCCGGAGGCGTCGACCCGCATTTTCGCGGTGACCGCGTCGAACGAAAACTCGTCGACTCCGGGCAGGTGCCAGCCGGGAACCAGCACTCGGAGACGCCCGCCAACCGCGAAGGCGTGATAGCCTGGCGAGTCGAGGTACATTGGCATCGGCGCGGTCGGAGGCAGCTTGCTCATGTCGGCCTGGGACGCGACGGACAGACCACCCGCAGACTCAGCGTCATCGGTCAGGACCGCCCAGTGGACGTGATAGGTCGCGCCGTCGTTACCGAAGTCGGCGTCGATGTTCTCGTCCCACAGCGGCGTGTCGTCGAAGTCCGGGTGGGTCGTCACGGCGAGCGCGAGGGTGCCCGACGTATCGCCAAACCCGACGACGCTCGGTTCGATCGTGGTGGGGAACACGTATCCCCACACCGGCGCGCCGTCGACGCTGCCGACCGGTGTCGGCACCGCGACGGCGGCCTGTCCAGCGACGTCCATCTCCAGGACGAACGTGTCGAACGCATCGTCGTAGCTGGCCGACGTCGCCGTGATATCGAACGTGCCGTCATCGCTGTCCGTCGACGGCCACGCGAGGTCCGGCGCCCCGTCGGCGTTGGCCGTCGGCGTGGTAGCTGCTCCGTCGTCGACCTGGGACAGCACTTCCTCTACGGCGAGCAGCGGAGTGTCTCCGGACGCGTCCACGCGCATCGACGCGACCAGCGCGCCGCTCTTGAACGCAACTTGGCGACCGATTCGATCGGCGGGCACCATGACGCGCAACCGCGATCCGTGTTCGATCACCGTGAACCCCGGAGAGTCCAGATACATCGGCATGGGGGCGGTAGGCGGTAAGACGGAAGTCGCTTCCGCCTGACGAACCGCGAGTCCCGCCGGCGCGCGGTCGTCCTCGTTCAGCACCACCCAGTGAGCGTGGTAGACGGCTCCGTCGTCGTCGTAGGCAGCGTTGCCGTCCTCGTCCCAAAGCGGCGTGTCGTCGAAGTCCGGATGGGACGTGACGGCTAGGGCCACGGTCCCGGGCACGTCGTCGAACCCGACGTGGGTCGGCTTCAGGTCGGTTGGAAATACGTAGCCGACGACCGGTGCGCCGTCGACTTGCCCGGCCTTCTCGGGGACGAACGATGCGGCGTCACCGGCGGTTGCAACCTCGAATACGACAGCGTCGAGCCCGGACACGTAGCGCACGCTCATGGACTTGGCGTCCAGCGACGGGTCGCCGAGCGCGCTCGGCGGCGTTGCTGCTTCGGCTGCGGAACAGGCTCCAGTGGCGCAGATCAGGGCTAGGGCGGACAGGTGAGCGGGCGTGAGCTTCATGATGACTCCTTGGGTCGACTCAATTGGTATCGAGTCGATACGATCTAAAGGGGCCGACCTAGCTTGTCAAGATAGTTTTTAGTCGCTACTATCGTGCCGTCATACAGACCGAGGAACCCATGTCAGCAACGCGCCTTCATCTGCTCACCGAGCGTCTGTCGTCGCTCATGCGATCGCAGCTGCGACGGGTGGCGTCTGCCCATGACCTCAAGCTCGTTCAGCTCGAGGCGCTGGTGTACCTGTCCGTGGCTAATCGTTACAGCGATTCACCGCTCGCCCTCACTGAGTACTTCGGCGTGACCAAAGGCACGGTCAGTCAGACGCTCAAGGCTCTCGAGCGACGCGGCCTAGTCGAGAAGCACCAGGATCCGACGGACCGACGGGTGCAACACTGCGCGGTGACCCCGGCGGGTGCGGCGATCGTCGATGAGGCCTACCCGGCGGGCTGCTTTCGAGCGATCAAGACCGCTTCAACCGAGGATCACGCCGACGCGTTGGAGCAGCAGCTGCGCGCCCTGCAGCGGGCGAACGGCTTCAAGACGTTCGGGCAGTGTCGAACGTGTCGTCACTTTCAGCCCCGATCGAAGGGCGGACGCTGCGGTCTGACGAACGAGGCGTTGTCGAACTCTGACGCCACCAAACTGTGCCGCGAACATGAGTTTCCGGCCACCGGCTGATGCGCGCGACGTTCCGCTGGCACGGACTCGTCTGCGCTGTAAACGGGTGAGGACTGCGGACCACGGCAGAGCAAGGCGGCGCCGGAAACATTGACGATTTCGGCGCGCCGGTGCCTCCCGTCTCGGGGCCGCGCAGCCAGGCGTCGGGCTACAATTTAGCGCCATGCCGGTGCCACCGTTGTGAAGTCCGACCGTCCGGGCATCGACACGCTCCACGAGGAGCTCCGCCACACCGCGCACCGCCTGGCCGACGTGGAACGCGCGCTGTCGTCGCGTCGAGGCAGTTCGGTCATGAAGACCGACGCTGGCGAATTGCCGGTTGGAACCTGGCGGATGGATCTGACCGGCTTGGCAGCGGTGCTGGTCGAGCTCAGCTTGAGCTCGGGGGCCCCGCTGAGGGACCTGATCCAGCACGACGTAGGCGCGTGGGAGCGCTGCCTCGAGCACATCCAACCCGTCGAACCCAACGCCGAGGCGCTACGGCTACTAGCCGCGACAGAGCAAAAGTCCTTTCGCCACCGCTTTGCGGAGACGTTCGGCTCGGGTGACGCTAGCGAGTCGCTCAAGGGACTGATCACGACGCTCTGCGCCGGACAGAATCGCGCCACGGCCGAGACGCGGATTACCGATCCCGATGGTGGCATACGATTCGTCCACCTCACGCTTGCGGTGCCGTTGTCACTGGCTTCCGTCACGGCGGTCGCGGTCGACGTCACGGCGCAGCGCGCGCCGGAGTTCACCTACCGGCACCTGTTCGACCTATCTGGCGACCCGCATCTGCTCGTCGACGCCGACGGTATCGTGGATTGCAACGAGCCGGCGGTGGCGCGCTTGGGTTGCGCCGACCGAAACATCTTGCTGTCGCTTTCGCCTGTCGAGCTCTCCCCGGAGGTCCAGCCCTCCGGCGCTCCGTCTGAGTCGAGATTCGCAGCGCATCTAGAAGCGTGCTTCAAAGGGGAGCCCCAGCGGTTCGAGTGGACTCACGTGGGACTGGATGACTCCCAGTTCGTCGTCGATGTGACGATGCGCGGGTTGAAGGTCGACGGTCGCGACGCCGCCCTGGTGGCGTGGCGCGACATCACGACTCGCGCCGAACGCGAACGCGACCTCCGAAGCGCCGTAGTGAAGGCGGCAAACGCCGATCGCGCCAAGAGCGCGTTTCTCGCCAACGTCAGTCATGAGATCAGAACCCCGATGAACGGGATCATCGGCATGACGGGTCTCTTGTTGAGCTCGCGTCTGTCGGCTCAGCAGCGAGAGTTCGCCGGCATGATTCGCCAGAGCGGCGAGGTGCTGCTCACCCTGATCAACACGATCCTGGACTTCGCGCGTATCGAGTCGGGCAGCCTGGAGCTCGAGTGCGAGGAGTTTGCGCTGCGCGACTGCGTGGAGTCGAGCCTGGAGCTGGTGGCGCAGCAGGCAGCGGACAAAGACATCGAGCTGGCGTACTTCATGGAGCCCGATGTCCCGTGGTCGGTCGTTGCCGACGCGACGCGTGTTCGACAGGTGCTCGTCAACCTCGTCGGCAACGGCGTGAAGTTCACGGATGGTGGGCACG
>JAUIKB010000429.1 GCA_030430975.1 Polyangia bacterium | reverse complement strand
CGATGACGCCTTGATGGACGAACTCGCAGACATCAAGAGCGCCGTCTCGCCCCAGAACATCTTTCTCGTTATCGACGCCATGATCGGCCAGGACGCCGTTCAGACCGCACGAGGTTTCAACGAGCGACTCGGCATCACTGGCGTAATCCTGACCAAGCTCGACGGCGACGCACGCGGAGGCGCCGCGCTGAGCGTCAAGGAAGTCACGGGCGCGCCGATCCTTTACGCGGGCATGGGTGAGACGACCGACAAGCTCGAGGAGTTCCGGGCGGACGGCATGGCCGGGCGCGTTCTCGGTATGGGCGATGTCGTCGGCCTGATGAAGGACTTCGAAGACGTCGTCGACCAGAAAAAAGCCGAAGAGGACGCTGCTCGGATCATGTCCGGGCAGTTCACGCTCGACGACTTCCTCAACCAGGTACGAACCATTCAGAAGATGGGCTCGCTGAAGGACCTGGTGGAAAAAATGCCAGGCCTGGGCGGTATGATGCCACCCGGCGTCGATCTTGACGACAAAGAGCTCGTGCGCATCGAGGCGATGATTCAGTCGATGACGCGCGCTGAGAAAGCCGACCCGGCCGTGCTTGTTCGTGAGCCCAGCCGGGTTTCACGCGTGGCGAAGGGCTGCGGCCAGCCCGAGCAGGGCGTGACGGAACTCGTCCAGAAGTTCCTCTTCATGCAGCAGATGATGGGCAATATGGGCGGCGCCGGTATGGGCGGCATGGGTGGCCTCATGGGCAAGATCCCCGGCATGAACAAGGTTGCGATGGCGCGCAATCTCCGACGCGCCATGAAGAGTGGCCAAATGCCACCCGGCATGCCCGGCATGCCACCCGGCATGGGGATGCCCGGCATGCCACCCGGCATGGGAATGCCTGGCATGGGAATGCCCGGCATGGGAATGCCCGGCATGGGGGCACCCGACAACCCAACCACGCGCATCAAGACTCTGTCGAAGTCAGAAAAGAACGCGCGCAAACAAGCGCGCAAGCGTGCGCGGGCGGCCCGCAAACGAGGCAAAGGAAAGAAATGAACGCAAAAGCAGCGTTGGTCTTGGGCGTGCTCGCCACCTCGACTATCGGGTGTGGAAATTCTACGGCGCCGAAGCCCGAAAAACTCAATCCAGAACTCGCAGCGAAGGTCCTCAGCCAGGTGCCGAGCGACCTCAAGCACCCCACCGCGATCGATTTCGAGGGCAAGGTAGAGCTGGTGGGCTACGAACTTGCACCCGAAGGCGACCTGAAACCGGGCGCCAAATTCAGCGCTAAGTTCTATTGGCTGTCAAAAGAGCGCCTCACTCCCGGCTGGCTGCTGTTCACGCACCTGATGGGGCCACACGATCAGCAACTTCAGAACTTCACAGACGTCGGCCCGCTACGCAAGCAGGTCACAGGCGCGGACGGCATCAAACGACAGGCCCTTCCACCGAGCGCTTGGGAACCGGGCAAGGTCTATGTGGACGAACAGGAGCTTCAGATCCCTGCTGATATCAGGGTTCCGACTGTCACGCTGACGGTCGGCGTGTGGAAGCGCGTTCGGCTGCCGTCGCGGGATAAGGCGAAACCCGGTGCACTCACATCCGCTCGCCTAGTCGTGCTGGGCGGACGAAGCGCTCCCGGCAATCGGGCGATCATCGCGCACATCAACACCGGGTGGCGGCCACCAAAGCAGGCTGCCAACAAGAAGCGCTAAACCTGGACGAGACGAACACACATGAAGCGAACACTGACCGCAATCGTAGCCCTGCCGTTGGCGCTCGGCGCCCCGGCATGCGTTGGCAAGTCGTCCAAGATCAGCGAAGCCGAACTCGCGCAGCTCAAACAATACGTACTGGACACCAAGCCGAACCCGCCCAACAAGCTAGACATTGACTACGATGGCAAGGTCACTCTGCTCGGCTATAAGATCTAACCAAAAGGCGCGATCAAGCCGGGCAAAAAGATCAAACTGACACTCTATTGGAAGTGCGAGAAGGCCGTTGGCCCCGGCTGGAATCTGTTCACGCACGTACTAGACGGCGCGGGCGAGCGAGTCCTGAATACGGACAACGTCGGACCGATTCGCCGCTGGAAGGTCGACCACCAGGTCTTGGGCCCGTCCAACTGGAAGCCCGGCAAGTACTACGTCGACGAGCAGGAGTTCAACATTCCGGCCTCTGTCCGAACGGGCAAGATTCAGATCACAACGGGCGTATGGAAGAAGGCCGCGCGGCTCAAGATCCTCAAGGGCCCGGCGGATCGCTCCAACCGTGGCTTGGTCGCAACCATCAAGCTGACCGGCGCCAAGGCGAAGCCTAAACCCCCCGTCAATACACGCGTTCCCGAGATGACCGTGATGAAGCTCGACGAGGGCGAGACGATCAAGATCGATGGAAAAACCGACGAAGCGGCGTGGAAAAAATCGGCCACTACCGGCAAACTGCGAGACGTTCAGACCGGCGCTCCAAACAAGAAGTTCCCAGTCAACGGCGCGGCCAGATTGCTTTGGGACGACAAGAACCTGTACGTCGCCTTCGATGTCCAGGACACGAATGTGGTCGGCGGCTTCAAGAAGACCGAAAAGGATCCGCATCTGTGGACCCGCGACACGGTCGAACTGATGATCGACCCCGACGGCGATGGCGACAACAAGGACTACTACGAGATCCAGATCAACCCGCAAAACCTCGTGTTCGACTCTCAGTTTGACAGCTACAACCAACCGAAAAAGGGGCCCAAGGGCCCGTTCGGTCACCAGAATTGGTCCGCCAAGCTCAAGAGCGCCGTCGTCATCAACGGCACGCTCGACAAGCCGGATGACAAAGACACGGGCTATGTCGTGGAGGCCGCGATTCCGTGGACCAGCTTCTCCAAGGCGAAGCAGACTCCGCCCAAGCCGGGCGCGCGCTGGAGGATGAACTTCTACGCCATGCAGAACAACGGCGGGGTGGCGTGGTCGCCTATCCTCGGCCAAGGCAACTTCCACAAAGCTTCGCGCTTTGGGCGGGTTACGTTTGCGGACAAGGACTACAAGCCGCCGCCAAAGAGTCGCCCGTCGGTGAAGTCACTCAACCCAGCCGCGATCAGCGCAACCAAGTCCGGCGTCAACATCGTGACGAAGAAACGCAAGCCGCTGAAGGGCGTCGAGAAACCGTAGGCGACACGACTCAGTGGCGTCAGCGCCCGTAACGCCGTCGCTGCGCCGCATGCAGGTCTACGCACCGGGTGAGCTGCGGTTTGACTCCGCTCAATAATTTCTCGGCAGCGGCGGTCTTGCTCGCGGCGGCGTGTGGATCTCGATCGATCAACCGCTGCGCAGCCGCTGTCAACTCATCCGCCTGAACTAGGCGCTGGTAGGCTGCAGCACACGTCGACTTCACCTGGCAGAGTTCCTTTTCCGTGCACTTCGTGCTCTGGAGCTCGGCCAACATCTTCACCCTGTCGGGTCTCGCCGCCGCCCGTAGGCCCTCCACAGCCCTGAGGATCCGGGCCGCTTCTTGTTCTCGCTGAGTGTGGTCGTCGCACCCAAACGTCAGCGCCAGCGCCAACCACCACCAGCCGCCCAGTTGCAATCGGGGACCGATCTCAGTCGGTCGTCGTTGGGGGCGGCCCCATCTGGATGCGCTCGCCGATGTACGCACCGATCAGCGAGAACAGCACGCCGACAGCCGACATCAGAATGTACATGAAGCCAGGCATCACTTTCACCGTCTCGCTGCGCTGCAGAAGGAACGCCGTCGGGATGGCGATCAGGAATGCCGCGACGACGGGCTCGACGAACGTCTTGCCGGGCGAGATCAAGCCGACGAGCATGCCACCGACGAACCAAACCGGAATCGCGATCACCATGCCGGCCGAACCCTCGAAGTCGAACGCCGAAATCACCATCGGCAATCCCATCACGAGCGCAGCGGTCAACACGCCCATGATGACCACCGCCACGCCAAACCACAGGACGCTGAAGCCCTCCTGCTGATAACGCCGCTCCAGCTCCTCTTGACGGGACATAGCCCGCTTGAGGTCCTCCATCTTTGCGCCGCATGAGACGCAGCGATTGTTGGGAATCGGCGGGGTGTTTTTATATCCGCAGGACGGACAAAGGATCTGATTCGGCTTGGCCATAGCTGACTGGATGGACCCTATCCTAGGCCGAGGATATCGCCAACCGAGCTGTGTGCCTGATCGCACTGCCGAACCGGCGGGATTCGGGGTATATCTTGCAGGAACCTACGCCCCCGCGCGCTGTCTGACACGAAACCATGTCCGAACCCGCCGATCTGCAGCTTCCAGTCGCGCTGGACCCGGATTTGGAGGCCCTTCCGGAGCCCCGCCGGCCAGGTCGACGCCTGACGATTGCCTGCATGTCGCTGACGCTGGTGCTGGCCTTGCTGATGGCCTACGCCCTGCGGGGGCAGGCCAGCTACGCGTTGCGTAGCGGTCCCCCCACGGGGCTCGGCAACCTCACGGACGTTCAGCTTCAGCCTTCGATGGCTAACACGTGGGTACAAGGCGATGCACTGCTCGCGACAGAAGGAGCTATCGGCTACGGCCGGCCGCTCGATAGCGACAGCTACCGCCTGGCACGCGTCGCCGGCCACAAGAAGCTGTGGGTTGAAGTTCGGGTGCCAAAGGGCATGGAAGGACCGCGATTCGTGCCTCCAGCCTCGTTCGTCGGACGACTGGTACCCCTCACCGATTCGGGTCTGCGCCACAATTCGCTCGACGATGCGGTGCGGGACGCCTCGTCCAGCATGGACGACGGCGCTTGGCTGCTTGTCGACGGCGACAGCCCGCGAGGATCGCGATGGGCGATCGCGTTGATCGCGCTCTTCGCGGCGTTCGCAGCGTTCAATATCTTCGGCCTGTTTCGGATCTTGCGTCCGGTCAAAGACGCATAGCCTACGCGCCCGCGCCCTGATATCTCCTGGGCGTGACGGTCACATATCGGGATGCCGGAGTGGACATCGACGCTGGGGACGAGCTCGTCCGCCGCATCAAGCCCATCGCCGCCGCGACGCGAACTGCAGAGGCACTGGAAGGGGTTGGCGGCTTCGCCAGCCTGTGCGGTCTGCCTAGCGACATCGTCGACCCAATCCTGGTCAGCGGCACCGATGGCGTCGGCACCAAACTGAAGGTCGCGTTCGCCACCGGGCGTCACGACACAATCGGCCAGGACCTCGTCGCGATGTGCGTGAACGACGTCATCACGACGGGAGCCCGTCCGCTGTTCTTTCTCGACTACTTCGGCTGCGGCTCTTTGGATGTGGACGTCGCCGAACAGGTCGTCCGGGGCATCGGTGACGGCTGCAAGCTCTCAGGCTGCGCGCTGCTGGGTGGCGAGACCGCAGAGCTGCCGGGAATGTACGCTGCGGGGGAATACGATCTGGCTGGGTTTGCAGTTGGGGTCGTCTCCAGGTCCCGCATTCTGGGAAAACAACGGGTACAAGTCGGTGACGCGCTGATCGCTATCGCCTCTTCGGGGCTTCACAGCAACGGCTACTCGCTAGCTCGACGAGTGCTCATCGATTCGATGGGGCTTGCGTGGGGTGATGAGCCCGACGGACTCGGGCGGTCACTGGCTGACACCTTGCGCACCCCAACGCGAATCTACGCTCAAGC
>JAUIKB010000428.1 GCA_030430975.1 Polyangia bacterium | reverse complement strand
GCTGTGCCGGCGGTGCCAGCTTGGCCCCCCTGGGCGTCGCCGCCGGCTCCGTTATTGCCACCCGAGCTAGAGCCACCGCACGCGATGAGCAGTGACGTGGCGCCGAGGGCGGTGAGGATCTGGGTTCGGAGTGCGCGTGTATGGGCCATATGTGGGCCGGTTGCACGTGTAGTGCCAGCTTCGAAGATGGGGCGATTCCCGCGGTTTAGGCGGCTCTTGGTGGCGATGTGAACGGCCGTTGGATACAGATGTGCCAAGCTGGGCCAGCTGAGGAGCTGAGGCCGGCGGCGCCTCTCCGAAGGCTTCGAAGGCGAGGCGCGAGGCGCTACCTTTGCGGCGATGGTTGCTCTGCCCAAAGTCGTTCATCGTGCCGGATCGACTCGTCGAGCCGCACGCGCGCGTCGTCGACCATCGCGTTGGGAAGTGGGACCTCGAGCTGGGCGGCTATCGCTACCCCATCGACCGCTCGAGCTCCGTTGAGCTCCGCGCAACGCACGTCGAGTACCCAAAGCCGCTCAGCCCATGAGCGCTGGTCCCCAAAAACCCAGACAGAAGAAAGAGAAGAAGGTCCCGCAGAGTGACCTAGAGCTAGGCGACGTGTTCGCCTTCAAACTGCCTTCCGGCAAGCGACGGATCGCCGTTGCGCACAGTCCGAGCGCGGGACCCGGGCCGATTCTCGGATTTCTATCCGAAGACGTACGCCAGGGCCCCACACTCAAACAGATCCAGGCGCTCGCGCTGCCGAAGCCGTACTGCTCGCTGTTCGGGATGCGTAAACGTCAACATCGCAAGAAAGACGCGGCGTACGAGCATCTCGGTACCATCGCCGTGCCGGACGAACAGCGCACTGGTTACTCGGTTGAAAATATCAGGCGGCTAGCGGAGATTCTGGACGGCCTTTGGGTGAGGCGTCGGAGGCGCACAGCGGAAGCAGGCGAGTCTAGTACTCCGAGTAGTCCCAATCGATTAGTTCGTTGAGGGACATGCTCTTGAAGGCGGCGTATGCTTCGCCTTGTTCGCTGCTGGACGGGACGTCGCCGAGCAGGTGTCCGAAGGATTTCAGCAACGTGAGCAGTTGGCCCGGATCGACGAGTCGGCGCACGCCGAACGGTTCCTGAAGACAGATGTCGAGGCATGCACCCCGCGTTGGTGAGTCGTCGCGGGTATCGACCACCCACAGCGTGGAGATCTCACCGCCTGCTTCGACGCAGAACACCGCCTCGTAGCCATCGCGCCAGGCGCTGGCGGCGGAGTTCGGTTCCGCTCCGGCAGCGACGGCGCTTTCGAGGAATTCGCGTTCCTCATCGGCCCAAGTGTCCGCCATCCAGTGCAGTCGCGACTGCGCCCAATGCCATCCTGGACCCTCGGCGTCGCGCGCGGCGGTTGGAGTCTTCCGTCCCGCCAGCAGCAACGTTGCGTGATCGGCAGGCGTGGGGATCTCGAGCCAAGCCGCGGCTGCCCGAAGCGTGAGCGGCGCCAGCGTCACGGCGGGTCGGGTGACGCACCACCATGTCAGTTCTTGAAGCAGCCACTCGTCGAGCGGCGACGTGGGTGCGGTTTGACTCAGCGCTGCGCGGCACTGTGCGGGTGTCGGTGCTCGTCCGACTTCGTCACCAACCTCGAACTCCGGCGCGAGCAGCTGGGCGTCGGCAAGGCTGATCTGCCAGTCGCCGACGGGTCCATCCACGACCTTCAGAAACGTCGTGACGTGCAGCTGTCCGTCAGCAACCTGCGCCTCGAGCGGTTGAAGTAGTTCGACGATTCGGGTTTCGACGTGGGGAATCTCCGCTGTGAACACGCTCGACGCGCACTCGACTAGCGGCCGGGCGTACATGACGGATTCGCTAGGCGGGTGTTCATGCCGGACACCATACACGTGCTGTTGGGAGTCACTCGTCGGCGCGGTTCACTAATCGGCGGCGTGCGGCCGCCGTTGACCGCGTGGTGCTAGGTAAGGGTCCTTCTGACGCCAGGGCGTGCCGATCCATGTGTCGGCCTCTGCATCAATGATTTCAGATACTTAGGCCTGATCCATGGGTCGGCCGCCGCTCAATGATTTCAGGAGGTTATGGGTGACACCCTGCGTTGGTGGCCAGACCAATGATTTCAAGTGGCTACGTCCGACACCTGAGTCTGGTCCGATGTCGCCTGCGGATCCCGACCAGCGGCTACGGCCGGGCGCGCCAGCTAGCTCTCCGGTGTTTGAACCGTGGCGATACGCAGTTCCGCGAGTTGATCCGGGCTGACTGGATTCGGGGCGTCGCTCATCTGGTCGGTGCCCTTTTGCGTCTTGGGGTACGCGATCACGTCACGGATGCTGTCGGTCTCAGCCATGATCATCGCTACGCGATCCATGCCGACCGCGATACCGCCGTGGGGGGGCGCGCCGTAGCGCAGTGCGTTCAGCAAGAAGCCGAACTTCTCCTGGGCGTCCTCGTCGCCGATGCCCAGCGTTTTGAATACCCGCGCCTGCACGTCCGGGTCGTGCAGACGGATCGAGCCGCCGGCGATCTCGAACCCGTTCAGGACGAGGTCGTACCGGTAGCACTTGACCAGCCCCGGGTCCTTTTCGAGCAGGTCGACGCAGTCGTCCTGCGGCCGCGTGAACGCGTGGTGCGCCGCGACCCAGCCATCGGTCTCGTCGTCGTACTCGAATAGTGGCGGATCGACGACCCACGAGAAGTTCCAGTTTCCGCCGTGGCCTACCTCGGGAATGAGACCCATCTTTTTGGCGACGTGCACGCGCAGGTTGGCGAGCACCGTGTGCACGGTGTGCGTCTTGCCGATTTGAAACAAGATGATGTCGCCTTCGCTTGCGCCCATCGCCTCGTTGATGGCGAGCCGCATGTCGTCCGTCACGGTCTTGGCGAGCGGGGACTGCGTCCATTCGCCGGATGCGCCAACCTTGGCGCGCGCCAGGCCGCCTGCTCCCATCGATTTGGCGAGCTTTTCGAGCTTATCGCCGTCCGCGCGGGAAAGGCCTGCCTTAGCCGGGACGACGAACGCCTTGATGATCTCTTGCGGCAGGTCCTTGCGATAGGTGCCGTCCTTGAACTTCTTGGCGAGCGGCTCAAAAAACGGGATGCCGCCGCCGTCGTGCTCGGTCACCAGCTCGGTGAGGTCGACGTGCTCAAGGCCGAAGCGCAGGTCCGGCTTGTCGTTGCCGTACTTGGTCATCGACTCGTAGAAGTCGAGGCGCGGGAACGTGCCGTCTGGATAGAACTCTTTGAGGTCGACCCCCAGGGCTTCCTTCCATATGGCAAACATCAAGCCTTCGATCGCCTTGAAGATGTCGTCCTGGTTGACGAACGACATCTCGATGTCGATCTGGGTGAACTCGGGCTGGCGGTCGATGCGCAGGTCCTCGTCGCGGAAGCAGCGCACGATCTGAAAGTACTTGTCGTAGCCGGCCACCATAAACAGCTGCTTGAACAGCTGCGGGCTTTCCGCCAGAGCGTAAAATTTACCGTGGTGTAAACGCGATGGCACCAAGAAGTTGCGCGCGCCGCCTGGCGTGTACTTACAGAGCAGCGGCGTTTCGATCTCGAGGCAGCCGTAGCTCGTCAGGTAGTTGCGCGTTGCCTGGTTCATCCGATGGCGCATCTTGAGCGCGTCCTGGAGCGGTTTGCGGCGCAGATCGAGGTACCGGTACTGGAGCCGGATCTCTTCTTTGGTCTCCGACTTCTCGACGATTTCGAACGGCGGGGTGGCGCTCTTGTTGAACACGGTCGCTTCGAGCACCTCGATCTCGACCTCGCCGGTTGCGAGATTCGGGTTGGTGGCCGAAATCATCTTGTTCTCTTTCTTCGAGAACTGTTCGCCACGCGAGCGCACTTTGCCGCGGATACCGATGCACCACTCGCTGCGCAGCGCTTCGGCTTGTTGGTGCGCATCCTTAGACAAGTCGGGGTCGAATACGAGCTGAGTGATGCCCTCACGGTCGCGCAAGTCGACGAAGATCAGCCCACCGTGGTCACGCCGAGTATCGACCCAGCCGAACAGCACGACCTCGTTTCCGATGTCGGCAGCGCGGAGTTCGTTGTTGTGGTGGGTGCGTTTGAGCTCGTCGATGAAGCGGGCCACTGTCGTTTGTCCTTGGTTAGATAAGTGCGGCGGCGCGCCTTGGGGCGTCCGACGCTCGGCTCGCCGGTTTACTCGCTGACGGGCGGGATGCCAATTAGCGCCGAATTTTGGCACCGGCAGCCCGGAAACTGGGCCAGATCCGCGCCGGGTGGCACGTGAGAGGAGCGTGTCGAATTCCAGTTTGCCGCCGGTCGAGCCGGCTCCGCTCGAGCATTCGGTGCAGCCGCTCCGGCTGACCTGGCTCGACCCGCTGTGCGCGGCGCTTTCGGTGCTGATCCCGGTGGCCGTCACCCTCTCGCGGCTGAGTACCGGCGCCCAATGGCGCGACGATCTGCCGGTGGTGCGGGGACTGGGCCTGGTGCCGATCGCCGCAGAGGGTTCGATCACCTCTGTGCTGACCCAGGTGGCGGCGTTGCTGCCGGTGGGTGGCCGACTGATGCGCGCCGCGCTGGTGAGCGCGCTCGGGTTGGCCGTGGCAGGTCGACTCACGTACGGCATCGCCCTGCGGTTGCTGCGGACTCAGCGAGCCACGCCGCGCCTGAGTCCGCCCCTGGCGCTGGCAGCGGCGCTGACGACGGTCTTGGCGTCAGCTTGGCAGAGCGAAGGCACCATCGCCGGTGGGGCGACCATAGCCGCAGCGCTCGGTCTGTACGCGCTGTCTCTGCGCCGGCGTACCCGCGTCGCCGATGCTCGCAGTTGGGCGATCATCGGCGGGCTGGTCGGGCTCACGCTTTCCGAGAGTCACGTGGCGGGGGCGGCGCTATTGGTGGCGCTGTTTGCGCAGCTCGTCATCGTGCGAGACTTTCCGACCCGCCGTGTCGCTGCGGTGGCCGGCGTTGCGTGTGCTCTCGGGTTTGTTGTCTGCGCGCTGCCGCTGGTGATTCGACCGCTCGCGCCACGCAGCTGGGTTCATTTGGGCTACGCGCTATCGACCGACGGTGTGGGCGGGGCGGACTTCCTGGCGCAGCAAACGTCGTCGATGGCGGCTTGGACCCGCGACGTCGGCGTGATCTCGCTGGGTCTGGCGCTGTTCGGTGCCGCGTACGGACTGCTTAGGAGCAAGACGCGCTGGTTGGTCGTGCCGTGGATCGCGCTCGTCGCGGTGGATAGCGCGTTTCCCGCGGCGCTTAGCAACAGCCTCACCGCCGATAAGCTCGCCTCGCTGCGGTTGCTGGCAGTCGCGGGTATCGGCGCATGTTCGGTGCTGGGTGTGCACGCCGCATCCGGATTCATCGCTGAACTCAAAGTGCCGATGGCTCGCCCGGCTTCAGGGTTGCTGGTGGCGTTTGCGTTCGTCCTGGTGCTCATGAGTAGCGAGGACTCCGCTCATCGTGCGGACGCTACGGAGCGTCAGGGCGCCGAGACGTTCACCGACGAAGCGCTGACGCGACTGCCGTATCGTAGCATTCTGCTCGTTCGGTCCCACGCCATGGCGTGGCGGCTGTGGGCGGCTCGCGTCGTGCGTGGCACCCGCCCGGACATCGTGGTCGTGCCCGTGCCGATGCTCGAGCGCGGGTCGGTCG
>JAUIKB010000427.1 GCA_030430975.1 Polyangia bacterium | reverse complement strand
CGCGGCTTTCCATACCGCGTTCAATTTACTCGGCGTCGTCTTGATCCTGCCGTTCTCCGCACGCTTTGCGGCGATGGTGACACGCGTGATTCGGCATCGCGGCCCGCACCTGACGCGGCTGCTCGACCATCGGGCGGTCCATCAGGGCAGCGTCGCGACCGAAGCCGTTCGACAAACGGCGATCGAGATCACCGGAACCGTGTTGAACGATCTGGAGCGAAAACTCGCACGTCGCAAGCCGACCGGCCTTGAAGCTGAGGCCCTCGATGCCGCCGCGGCGGCGATGCGCGAAACGGAGGACTACGTGGCCGCGATTCAGTTCGCCGTGCCGCTGTCCGGCGCCGGCCACCAGCGCCACGTATCCACCATGCATGCGCTCGACCACTTGAACCGCCTAATTCACTTCGCGATGACGGCGCGCCCTATCGACCAGGTCCCTGGCTCAACGCTCACGGAAACGGTCACGCGCGTGCATGACGCACTGACCCCGCTGATCGCCTGGACGCAGGACAGCAAGCATCCGATACCGGTCGATAGCCTCGGCCACGCGTTTGAATCGGTTTCAAGTACGCGCAGAGAATTGCGCGCTCAGTTATTGCGAGAGGCGGCTACCGGCACCGTCCCCCCGACGGAGACCGCCGCGCAGCTCGAACAGCTGCGCTGGCTTGAGGACGTCATCTATCACGCATGGCGCCTCGCCGATCGTTTGCGAGGGGAGCGTCAACAGGTCCGAGAATCCCGGCAACCGCCGTTTCGTCCACGCGAAAGCATGCCCCCAGCGCGATCTTGAGCGAGCGTTCGACGGACGCGAGAAGTTTGTACATCGTTGCCGCGCATCGCGACGTATTGTGAACCATGCGCCGCGCATTCCACCGAAGTACGCCGATGGCATTCACGCTGTTCGCCGCTCTCGCCTGCGACGAAACTCCTTCAGCAGGCACGGCTGGCCCGCGTGCGGCGACTGCCAGCGCAGCATCAGGGCCCTCCAGTTCGGCGACCACAGCTACGCCCGTTGCGTCCAACTCCGCGCAACCAGGTGTCGCGCAAGGCAGCGGCGTGCGGTCGGCGCGCTGGCTGAAGGTCGCTAGCGGCTACGAGCCGGTCGCCATCATCGCGTTTCGAGACGGCAAACCCGGCAAGGTGAAGATGATCGACACCGGCGACTCGGCGGCCAAACTGACCAAGCTGTGGCCAGACTTGAGCAAGCCGGAGGGCCTCACCGAGAAAATGCACGTCGCTCCACCCAGCGGAAAGGATCGTGGGCCACTCAGCTCGGTGCTGTTCAAACCGGATCACAAGGACTACCTGTCCGTCATCGAGGTCAAGCTCGAAGAAAGAGGCTTCTCTGTGGCAGCCGTGCGCACGCTCGAAGACCCCGACCCCGGTAAACCGATCACAAAGCTCACCATCACGAAGGAAGCCAAACCGATCGGCACCCTCGAGTTCAGCTCACCCAAACCCAAAATGACCCTCGCGGCCGGCGACAAGTCGGCGGCGATGATGGGCCTGGAGAGCGACTGGCGCTACCTAGAAAAACGCAGCGGACCGCTGCGCGTCTGGTACTCCAAGACGAACGCCGAGGGTGACATCGCGCTGGTTTCCAAGTCCGCCAAACCCGGCGATCCGGAGTACGGCAACGTTGTACGAATCTGGCTACACCTCGAGCGCTGGTACGACGCCAAGCGCCAAATCATGATGAAGATCACGACGAAGTAGCGGCAGTGCCCGGACGGCGCCTACGCCACCCAACCCGTCAGTAGCCGTCGACCTCCGAGCCGCGCGGCGACCCCTCCGCCCGCACCGCATTGTGTTTGGTCAGGTTCGCGACTACACCCGGCCTCATGCGAATTCGACACGGGATCATCATCACTTTGGCCTGCGTCGCCGGCGTCGCCTGCGACAAGGCGGCTGACTCGACGCCAGAACCCACAACGTCCAGCGCCACGCCGGTCACGTCGACTTCTGCACAAGCCAAGAAGGGCAAGCGCGGCAAGCGCGGCAAGCGCCGACACGGCGGGCGAAAGGCGATGATGGGCGCGCGGGGGGGGCGCGGTTTCGGCACCATGATGGTGCGCACCGCGCTGAAGAAGCTCACGCTGACAGACGAGCAGAAGACGACGCTGTCGGCGCTGCGCAAACCCAGCCCCTCCGCCAACGGCGACGCACACAAAGCCTACCGGACCGCGCTCGCAGAGGGCGTCAAGACGAACCAACTCGACGCCGCCAAGTTCGAAGTGCACTTCAAGGCCATGGAGACGGCGGAGGAAACCAAACGAACCGCCGACGCGAAAAGGCTCAACGACCTGCACGCGGCCCTCGACGCGACTCAGCGCAAAGAACTCGTCGCCGCAGTGCGCGCACGCAAGGCCGCCCGCGCGCAGAAGCCGCCAAAAGGAGCACAGGAAAAAGGACCCGACGCTAAGTCGGATCGGCGTACCGATCGCCTCGTGAAACAGCTGGGCCTGGACGAAAAACAAGCGACAGCCCTCAAGGCGCTTCACGCCAAGGATACTCGACCGACAGCAGCGGAGCGAACAACCAAACGCGAGGCTCACGCGAAGAAGCTCGATGCCGTATTGACCGCATTCGAACAAGACTCGTTCGACGCCACGAAGCTCGATCTCGGCGGCGACAAGAAAAGTCGCCGTGAACGCGCTACGAAGCATCTCGCCCGACTCAAGTCGATGGTCGCGATCCTGAATGAAGACCAGCGTGCGAAGTTCGCGAAGCGCTTCGAACGCGGACCGACCGAGATGCGCATGCGGGGTCGCGGCGGACCGCGCGGCAGGCGACTACCGCGGCGCGCCGGGGATCATCCCGGCTACGACGAAGTGCCCACCTTCGAGGATGAGCTGCCGGCGGAATACGACGACGCGGATGCGCCCCAAGAGTAGTTACTGAATATTCGAGGCTGATTTCGCCGGCACCACGGCGGCAGGTGACACCGCACTCTTCAGCGTTGATGCTACGTTCTCGGTGGGTTCGCCGTGGGCGGTGGGAACGCTGAGATCAACCGTAGCGCAAACGTCCGAACTGTTCGCGTTACGACTGCATGCCCCGCACGAGGACCTCGACGAAACGAGCGACATGCGCGCGATGGGCGGGCTCATCGTCGGCGCCATACCGCGCGCCGTACGCACCCTGCATCAACATGCGTCCTACGCCGCGCGCGTCGAGTCCCAAGCGCTTCGGTTGAATCGAGCCTTCGCGCGCGGCCCGTCGAATCGTCTTGACCAGGAGCGCCTCGTACTGCTCATCGTGGTCCCGAATCACCTTTCGAGCCTCGGCGTCCCGTGACGCCAACAGCTCCGAGGCATGGGGCGAGGAGTGGACGGCCTGCCACAGGAACGTGAACTTGGCGGTCAGTGCTCGCGGTCGAGGCCTGTCGCGCACTGGTAGGAGCGCCCGAGCACATCCGCCTCACCTATGACGCGGACGGCGGGGTGTCGCGCGGTACACTCGAGTCGGTGCTGAAGATGATCCATGAGCCGGGCGCGCGACGCAGAGCCGGTCAACTCGAGCCCGCTCGTGCCGGCGGAGATGCACACTCAGTGCGCGTTGGGGCGCACGACATCGCCGCGGTTCGCAACCCGTGGCGCGCCGAGCTGGTCACCGTACACGACTCATGCGGAGCGCCGAACATCGACACCTTCGCAGCGTTCCCAGCCTCGGCCCGCGCACTCATGGCACTGCCGAGGTTCACCGGTTCTCGAGTTGGCCAATGGCTGGTCGACCGGATCATCGCTAGCTCGCCCGTCGGTCCGAACACCGAAGAGCTCGACGCGGGAGCGACCTACTTATCCGCGGTCGCGACGAACCAAGCCGGCGGCAAGGTCGCCAAACAGATCACGGGGCCCGAGGCCTACCGCTTCACAACGCTGACGGCGCTAGCTTGCGCCAAAGCCGCGGTCGAGTCGAACGCCACCGGAGTTCGGCCGCCGTCCGACCTTGTGAGCTATGAGCAATTGATCGCGCTACCTGGCGTGGAGGTCGTCGATTGACGTTTCGATGGCCTAGCGGATTATCTCCGGATCGCGCCGATCTGCACGCCCACAACGAATTGGCGACGCGCGCGGCACCGGAAGCCATATGGCGATGGCTCATCGCAGCGCCCCGTTGGCACGAGCTATACAGCAACTGCCGCGGCCTCAAGATCGAGGGTGGCGCAGACACGCTCGCATTGGGGACGCGCTTCACGTGGTGGACGTTCGGTGCGCGCGTGTCGACCACGGTCGACGCGTTCGAAGCGAATCGATACTTGGCGTGGACCGGCGGCGGACTGGGTGCGCGTGGGCACCACGCCTGGCTCATCGAACCCACGGCGACCGGTGGCTGTCGGTTCGTCACTGAAGAGACCCAACGCGGTGTCGTGGTCAAGGCGCTGGCCCCCGTGCTGCGGCGCGGGCTGATGCACTTCCATCAGCGCTGGCTCGAGGGACTCGCCGAAGCGGCTCTGGCCGGCGCACCGTAGCCGCGACCGCCGTCCGACCGAGCGAATTCGGTTGTCCCCGCGGCTGGGAGATAGGAGCGGCCTGTTGTCCGCGCCGAGCGGCTTCGAGGCCGACATCTGAGCAGATCCGGGGAAAAAAAAGGGCCATTTCTCGTCGGCACGGCGCATGCACTGGGCGTGGGTACCGACAACAACCCAAGAGGAGCCCAACTGTGAACACCCGATCGAACCGAACCTACGCAATCTCGTTGATGGCGCTGTCCACGGCGTTCATCGCGTCATCGGCCGCCGCCGCCCCGC
The DNA here is from genome assembly GCA_030430975.1 of Polyangia bacterium. Taxonomy (GTDB): domain Bacteria; phylum Myxococcota_A; class Polyangia; order Polyangiales; family Polyangiaceae; genus JAUIKB01. The sequence continues at coordinate 910 of JAUIKB010000427.1, read as the reverse complement.
AGGTGACCGCGTCCGCGACACAAGGCACCGCGCCCTTGTCCGTCAGGTTTGACGCGAGCGGTGCCGCGCAGAGCGTGGCGGACGTCGACGCGACCTGGGACTTCGGCGATGCCAACGCGTCAATGTTCGTCGATGGGCACGCGAGTGCAACCGCCCATGGGGCGATCGCGGCCCACGTCTTCGAACGACCCGGCAGTTATGACGTGTTACTCGAGCTTCGCGACGAATCCGGTGGCGTCGAACGCCGCACGCTCTCCGTCACCGTTTCCGCTCCGATGCGCACCCTGTGCGTGTCACAAGACAGTAACTTTGCAGGCTGCCCCGGTGGCGCAGCGCGGCTCACGACGAGTAGCTTGGCGAGCGCCGCACTACAATTCGCAGAGTACGACGAGGTCCTGCTGTGCCGCGGCGAATCGTGGAACCTGAGTTCTACCTTAAACGTCACTTCTTCGATCAGTATCGGCGCATACGGAGCCTGCCAAGCTCCTGACGCTCACGGCATCTGTGTCAACGCGCCGCGGCTAGAAACGTCCGGGAGCACAGCGATCGACCTGAATGCAAGCTCGGACGTGCGTCTCGCAGATCTCGCACTCAGCGGACCAAGCTGTTCGTCGTGCGGCAGCGGGGTCACCGGCGCCGGGGTCCAGAACGCTCTGCTACAACGTCTTCGGATCGACGGTTTCGCCACCGGCATTTCATTCGACACGAGCAGCATGACCAATCGCGATCTACACGTGGTCGGGTGCGACGTCGGCGGAGCGCACGCCTCCCAGATCACTGTTGCCGCCGACGGACTCGTCCTGCTCCTTGCCCGTCGGCTTCGCCCGGGCGGTTCGTACTTCCCCGCTCATGGCGCGGACGCGGAGCGGGGCGTCGGGTCCAGACGCGGCGTTGGCAGGGCCCGGTGAAA
>JAUIKB010000426.1 GCA_030430975.1 Polyangia bacterium | reverse complement strand
GCGCGCTTGCTCGCCTGATCCTTGTCGGCCCGCAGCGACTCTCCCAGCTTTTGCTCGTCCGCGAGTGAGCGCTCGAGTTCGCCGATGCGATCGTCGAGGTCGGCTTTCTCGCGTTCGAGACCGAGGGAGCCGTCACGCAGATTAAGCAGCTCCTTGTCCTTATGCGTGAGCTGGTCACGCATATCGAGGATCTCTTTGTCTTTCTTGTTGAGCTGTTCTCGCAGATCGAGGAACTCGCGAGCTGAACCGCCGCCGCCGGCGCTGCGGCTAGACGAGGCAGCCTTCGCTTTTGCTTCGTCCAGCTCGCGCTTGAGGCGCTGGACCTCGGCGTCCTTGCTGGCGGCGAGCTGCGTCTCGTCTTCTTGGCTGGCCAGCTGTTTACGCGCCTCGGCTAGCTCGGCTTCGAGCTCGGCGCGGGCCTTGCGCAGTTTTTCGAGCTCCTCGGTAACGGCCGGCGATGGAGGCACGGTTGCGGGCCGAGGCGGGATCGAGGTCGGCGCTTTGGGGGGGCCAGGGATCGCCGGCGCCGCGGCGGTCTCGCTCTCGGTTTCTGGCTCTGGTTCGGCTTTTGGCTCTGGCTCGGCTTTTGGTTCTGGCTCTGGTTCTGGCTCGGCTTGGGTCTCAGCCTCCGGTGCCGGCGGCGGCGTGGTTTGCGCAGCCTCGTTGCCGGCCGAGGCGGAGGTTGGCTGTTCGTCCAGCAGTGCGTCGAAGGCGTTTTCCGTGAAGTCATCGACTTCGTCGTCGACACCACTGCTGCGGCTGGCTGGCGCCGGATCGTCTTCGGCTACTTCGTGGGGCTGAACCGACTCGACGAGCTCGTCATCGATTTCGATCTCCTCGGCGTCGTCGAAGTCGATGTCGTCATCGATGACGATCGCTTCTTCGCTCAGCGGTGCTTCGCTTTGCGGCGACCCGAGTTCGGCGTGATTGGCGATCCGCTCGGCTAACTGCTCGAACGTCACAGGCTTGTGCACGTACTCTTCGGCGCGCGTCCGCAGCCGTCGGTGTTGTTCGAAGGTCTCTTCCGTCGAGTCGCTGCTCATGATGATCAGCGGGACCGACTTGAGGTTCGGGTCGCGCTTGAGTTTGTTGCAAACCGAAAAGCCGTTCATTCGCGGCAGTTCGATCGTCAGCAGAATCAAGTCGGGCTTTTCCGTTGCCGCCGCCTGTAGTCCGACGTTGGCATCTTCAACGATCGTGGTTTCGCAACCGCGTCGTTCTAGCTCGGTGCGGAGCACATCCGCGAACTCGGGATCGCTCTCGAAGACCAGTACTTTGGGCATTGTTGTTGCTCGCGCGTTCGAGTGGAAAGACTCGAAGAAACCGCACGTTATCGGGCGGCCGTTACGGGGTAAAGCCCTACGTGGTCCGCGAGGCTTTCTCCTCCAGCCCGCTCTGCCCAGTGCGCGCCATCAGCACTTGCATAACTGATCGCAAGTTCACGTCGCGCAGACGCAGCGCCACCAGCAGATGGTACAAGAGGTCAGCAGCCTCATCGGCGACCCGCTCGTCGTTCTCGGCGTCGAGGGCCACGGCCAGTTCGTCCGCCTCTTCGCGCAGCTTGGCACCGATGCGCTCGGCGCCGCCCTCAAGCAGTCGTTTCGTGTAGCTACGCTCGCCCGATGCAGATTGACGGTCTTTCAGCGTCTTCTCGAGTTCATCCAGGAACGAACCGGGCGGGGGGAGGTCGGGCCCATCCGACTTGTCGAGATCCCAGCTGAAGCAGCTTTCAGGCCCGGCGTGGCAGGTCGGGCCATGTGGCAGTGCCCGCACCAGGAGCGCGTCGCGGTCGCAGTCGGTTCGGATCTCAACCAGCCTAAGAGTGTTGCCGCTCGTTTCGCCCTTTCTCCACAGCTCCTGCCGCGAACGGCTGAAGAATGTGACGAATCCCGACTCGATGGTCGTCGCTATCGCGGACGCGTTCATCCATCCCAGCATGCGTACCTGGCCGGTGCATGCGTCCTGCACGACGGCTGGAATGAGTCCGCTGGAGTCGAATTTTAGCTCACGCATCGCCAGCGGACGCTAGCACGGCACGTAATGGGGGGGCTGCCCCCCGCGGCCGGGCTGCGGCGGGGGCCGGCCCCCAAACCCAGCCCACAGTAGGTAGGGGTTTTGCCCATGAATACGCCTGGCGCGATCCGTGCATAGCTCCAATACGTGATGAAGCGCCGACGTCTGTTTAAGTCCCTTGCCTCTCTGGCCCCGTTGCTCGTCGCGGCCGGACTCTCCCAAGCGAGCTGCACCGCCGAACCGGCGGAAGAGCCCACAGGGGAGAGCTTCAATAAGCTGGTTTACGTGGTGCGGCAGCACACGGACGTGAACGGGAAGGATGTGTCGATCAACGTCGCCGGCGGGATGGGCCAGGTCATGGACTATCTCCGCTACGTGCCCGGTGCCCGCATCGAGGTGCGGAACCTGGCCAGCGGTAAGGTTGAGAACATCTTGAGCGCCAAGAAGTTCGCCAAAGCGGACGTCTCAAGCATGCACCTCAGCTACGACGCCAAGGAAATCGTCTTCAGCATGAAGCTGAATCGCGACGACAGCTATCACATCTACAAAGCCAAGCTCTCGCCTGTCGACGGCAAGTACGTCATCAACCAGCTGACGTTCGGACCGGACGACGACGTTTACCCGGTGTGGCTGGCCGGTGGCAAGGTCGCCTTCGTCACGAACCAGGCCTACACCGAAATGGGCACGCGGGCGGACGAGTACAATCACTCGCGCATCGTCACGCAGATCGCGACCATCTCAGCCGACGGTGGCGACGCCGAGCGCAAGCTGTGCTCGCAGAACCTGTCCCACACGATCAACCTCGCGCCTCTTCAGGACGGCCGCCTTCTCTACTCGCGCTGGGAGCACCTCGAAAACGTCAACGACGTGAAGTTGTTCGCGATGAACCCCGACTGCACCCAAATGGTGGCGGTCTCGGGACAGCACGGCAAGCCGTCCAACTCGCTGGTTCAGGTTACCGAGGGCAACACGCCGAACACGTTCATCGCGGTGGCGACCCTCCGTGAGAACACGATTCAGTCCGGTGCTCTGGTCAAGATCGACGCGCGCAGCGCCAAGGATGAGTCGGAATTCGATGAAGAGACGCCCGACTACGAGGTGCTCACGCCGGCGGTTCCCCGCGGAGAGGAAGCGTCGCCGGTCGGTCGCTACCGCTATCCCAACATGCTGCCCGATGGTCGGTTGCTGGTTTCTTGGGCGGATGGCGAGGTCAACGCGCTCAACGAGTTGGCGCTCACGCCGCCGGACTTCGGCGTGTACATCTATGACCAAGAGACACGCACGAATCAGCTGGTCGTGAACTACGAGAAGAGCTGGGAGCTGTTTGCGCAGCCGGTGGTGGAGCGAGCAGAGCCGCCCATCATCACGTCGGTTCAGGACACGCAGGACTCAACCGTCCCGACCGTGTTCGGTAGCATCGACGTTCGGCAGAGTTCCCTGCACAGCGTGCACGGCAACACGGTCAGCGGTGCGCAGTTCGATCGCACGCCGGTCGACAAGGCGCTGAAGCAGGCGACTCGCGTGCGTATCGTGGAGGGCTTCTCGAGCGAAGCGGCATCCGGCGCGACGATGTTCGGTCTAACGATGGCCGAGGGTGCAGCCATCCTCGGCGAGGCCGAAGTCTACGAAGACGGCAGCTGGATGGCGGCGATTCCACCGTACGTTCCGGTGCACCTGCAGCCTATCGACGAATACGACCTGATGATCCGCAATCAAACGACCTGGATTCAGGGCATGCCGGGTGAGGACCGGGTATGCGGCGGCTGTCACGAGTCGCGCACGTCACCCAACGTCGCTGGCGGGCAGCAGCTCACTGTTGCAGCCTCGAAGGGCCCGCAGGACTTCATGGTCGCGGTGGCGGAGCGTACCGAGTATCCGTGGTACGCGGCCAACGACGCGAGTAACCAGAACGAAATTCAGAAGGTCTTCAACAGCAAGTGCGTCTCTTGTCACAATGAGACGACCAACGGCAACGGTGCGCAGGAATTCTACAGCGTCATGATGACCGACGAGGAGACCGGCGAGTCGACGACGTACGAGATTCCGCGCCTGGACCTGACGGATCGCCCGATCACCGTCACTTACGACAACGAGACCAAGCCGTGGCCTGCGTCGTATGTGTCGATCTTCTACCCGGCAGCGCTGGAGATGGAGATGGGGATGAACGAACTTACGGTGACCGGCACGGTGCCGCCCGCGTGGGGTTTGCCGAGCGACGCTCGCAACAGCGCGCTCATCGAGAAGCTGAACATCACGAGCTACATCAACGATCAGAAGACGGCTTGGAAGCTGGGTGAAGCGTTCTCGAACGCGGACATCAAGGGCGGAACCCGAACGTTGCATCCGGATGACGTCGGCATCGACCTCAGCCGCGAGGAGCGCGTCATGCTGATTCGCGCCTTCGACATGGGCGGGCAGTACTACGCACGCCAGAACACGGACTTCCAGGCGAGTTCGACCGACCCAACCTCAGGCACGAAGTACTGATTGAGGAGTATGAACATGACACGATTCACTCGCACTCTATCCGGCATCGCCGCTCTCGGCGCTCTGTGTCTCTCCGCCACAACCGTCGTCGCAGACGAGGGCAAACACGTCCACGAGGGACGCTCAAAGGTCTACCGGGACCTGAGCCCCGAATCCCTTGAGTCGCTGACGACACCCAGCAAGATTCAGTCGCTCGCTAAAGGCATCGCCAACGGTACCGTCGCGCCGACGGAGCTGTGGAAAGGCCTTGAGCACGGTGAGAAGATCGAATGCCTTAGCTGTATTCCGGCTGTGAGCAAGCTGCTCTACAACGACCATGCAAAGACTCGAGAGATCAGCGCGTGGTGGCTGCGGCGCCGAATCTTCGGCGTATTCGGCCCCGGGCAGGTCTATTCGCAGACGGTCGATACATTGAACGATCCGGGCGCGTCAGAGCGTAAGCGAGCCTACGCGGCGGATGCTTTGGGCGAATTCTTGAGCGCTTCCGGTGCCAAGCACCTCGCCAAAGCGGCGACTTCCGACTCGTCGGCTCTGGTGCGCATGCATGCGGTCAAAGGGCTGCGTCGCATGAACACGGTTGGTCCGGGGGGCGAGCTCTCGCAGACGCTGGGGGACAAGGACGAGGAGGTTCGACTTGCCGCTGTGCAGGCGACCACTCGTATCAATGCGTTCGTTGACATCGCTAGCCTGGTGAAGCGCATCGATGATTCCTCCGCGCGGGTTCGCAAGAGCGCTGCCGAGGCCCTGGGATCGATGCGCGCGGGCGATGCGGTACTGGGCTTGACGGTGTTGACCGCGAGCAAGACAGAAGATGATCCGTTGGTTCGAACGGCAGCATGTGCGGCGCTTGGTCGCATCGGTGATCCGGCCGCCCGACCCGCCCTCGAGAAGGCTCTGAAGGACAAGGATCAATTTGTACGCGATGCGGCACGCATCGCGTTGCGTCGACTGTGAGCGCACACTCAGTTGATGCAAAGGCCCCGCACTTCGGTGCGGGGCCTCAATTTTTTTAGGTGCTATGGTTCTGCGTATGAGAAGGACGCTTTGGGTAGCTCCGATCTTAGCCGCTGCAACAGTGCATTGGCTCGCGCATCTGGGAGTGTTGCGGGCGGCTCTGCGGGCTGTGGGGGGGCAATATCACTGCGCGCGTTTTTGTCGCCGGTTGCTCCCG
>JAUIKB010000425.1 GCA_030430975.1 Polyangia bacterium | reverse complement strand
CCACGACGTCCAAGTCGTGATGCTGCCCCGCAGTCGGCATATCGTGACCCGCGATCTAGAACGCGACCGTGTCCGCGACGAGATTCGCCGCTTCTTAGAATCTCACGCCTAGCGTCGGCGCTTCAGATGCCAGTCGACCCGTAACCGCCGCTGCCCCGCGTGGTCGCATCCAGCGATTCGACCACCTCGATGTCGACTCGGGCCACCGGCGCGATCACGAGCTGCGCGATCCGAGCCAGCGGCTTGACGGTGAACGCTTCGCTACCGTGATTCACCAGCACAATACCGACCGCGCCGCGATAGTCGGAGTCGATGGTACCGGGCGAGTTGATCACCGTGATGCCGTGGCGTAACGCCAGCCCGGACCGCGGGCGGACCTGACCTTCGAAACCCGGGGGGATCGCCATCGCGATACCCGTCGGCACCAGTCGCCTTTCGCCGGGCTGGATGTCGACCGGCTCCCGCAACGCTGCCACTAAGTCGAGACCCGCCGCGCCGTCGGTTTGATACGCCGGGTCGGGCACCCGCACGGGACCTACGTGTCGTATCTTCAGGGTCGGAGTCATGGGTTCAACCCTCCACTAGACCTGCGCGAAGCGACCTGACTTGAGAGAAGCGTCGAGTAGCTGCGCGACGCGCTGCTCGATCGCTCGGGCCTGGGGGTCGGTCATCTGAGATAGCGCGCTCTTTATCTCGCCGAGCGCTTTGAGCTGACTGAACAGCTGCAGGTCGTTTGGCGGCGACGGACCCGTGAGCACTTGCCGAATGCGGTCGACCTCTGAAGCGAGCGCTTCGACACCGACACCCAACGCCCCGATGCGACGACGGTCGGGATGATCTCGATAAAATGCTTCGAGCACAGGTTGAATAATGCCTTCCAGGATCGATGCCTGGTCTTCGGAATTCCAGATGTGCTTCAGCACAAACAGGTCGCTGTGATCGACTTGTTTTCGGCCGTCGAGCAACGCGCTCGCAGCGAACAGTTTGAGCATTTTGATGACCCGCCGGTCACTCAAGCTCACGCCTTCGGCGCGGATCTGAAAAACCAAACCCTTGTATGTGGCTAGAAACTCGTCGGGAAAGCTCAAGCGCGACGCGAGTTCTTGACCGAGCGAATGGAGTTCCTGTGCGGATAAGATCGGTTCGGGGCGCTGATCACGAAGCTTGCGCACTTCGTGATTGATGCCGAGTTGCAGTAGTTCGTTGAAGTGGTAGGCGTCCAAATAATCAGAGCGGATACGTAGAAGAAACCTATCGAACAAAGCCGACAGCGATTCATCGCCCGGCACCTCGTTGCTGGCGCCAAAGACACTGATGAGCGGGCACTTCAGGACCTTCGCCCCCGACGTGAAGCGCCGTTCGTTGAGCAACGTCAACAGCGCGTTCAGGATGGCGCTGTTGCTCTTGAACACCTCGTCGAGAAAGACGATCTCCGCTTCGGGCAGCATGCCCTCAGTGCGCCGTTGGTACACGCCATCGCGAAACGCGGCGATATCGACCGGGCCGAAGATCTCGTTCGGCTCCGTGAACCGGGTGAGCAGGTATTCGAAGTAGCGAGCGTCGACGAAGTACGCAAGCGATCGCAGTAGCGCGCTTTTCGCGGTGCCGGGAGGGCCGATGAGCACCGCGTGCTCCTGTGCGACGATCGCGATCAACAGCAGCCGGATGACTTCGCTCTTTCCGAGGAACTGACCATCGAGCGTCTCGGAGACGCGTTTGAGTCGCTCTGCAACGGCCGTACTCATGGCCGCCTCACGGGTTCGGGGGTTGAGGGGTAGATGCCGGATGCTCGCACAATTTGAGCTGCACTCTACAGCACATCGGCGCCGCAAGAGCAGCGAAACCCTGCTCCCGCTAGGACTTGGTCGGCGCTTTTCGGCTCGCTGACTGGCGGCGGCCCTTCTTCTTCGAACCCGCCTTGGATGAGCGAGTTACCCGAGGATGCTGAACGCATTCGCGATCGCCGCGCGGGCAGGAAATCCGCACGTGGAAGTGGTTGTCGTGCGCTGCACCGCTGGGCTGTTTCATGGCGATCGCCGCACGATGCCGTACGGGCAGATACGCCCCGATCTTCGTCGCGTGCTTCAGCAACATGCTGCGCAAGTGTTTGGCGACGAAAATATGCTGCACTCGAGCGCGTGGATCGGTCACCCATGACTGAACCATCGCCCAGTTTCGAGCCACGTCGAAGCGTACGCCAGCCGCGCCCACCGCGTGGCCCTTCCAGTCAACGCTCAGGAATCGGGCGGGCCGTACGGTGCGGCCCTTGGCGTCGACGTAGTAGAACCCCACATCCGCGTCACGGCCGCTGGTGTGAGATGCGTGGCCGGATAGTTTGCCGCCTTCTTTTGCCGAAATGTCCCCGACGACCATCACCGCTCCGGGGTACTTGGTCGCAACCTTCGATGCTCCTCGCTTGAGCATCTTGACCAGCTCGGGAGTACCGAAGTGAGCCGAGCCCGACGGCCAGCGGAGTTTGACGGCGGATGACTGCGAAAGCCTAACTCCGAGATGCAACGCGCCGTCGGTAGGTGAACCGATCGATTCCGAGCCCTTGCCGCGTCGGGGCGCTCGCTTGGGCGATGCGGCTTTCGACTTCTTCGGTGCTGAGTCAGCCCGAGGCTTGCTCTTTTCGCCGCCGTCTTGCGACTTACCTTTGGCCTCTAGGCCGGGTGCGACGCAAAGAGCGAGCGCCACGACGGACGCAGATAGGGCGGGAACCGAGCCGAGCCGAAACCTCATGCCCAAAGACGTAGTCAAGGATGCATATTTCGGCCAAAATTCCCGCAAAAGCACCGCGCGGCTAGGCTGAAGTGAGCCCGAAGCGCGGACGCACTTGGCATCGCCAAACGCCGCAGCTACAACGCGCGGTGCGTTTTCGCATCGCCCTCAATCCATGCAGCTTCCGGTATTCACAGCCTTCCATTCCGCGTTCGCACTCCAGCGTAGGTGCAGCATCTCATGACGAAGCTTAGCGAAGCGCTCGACAAGCTGTACGAGCGCACGTCCAAAGGGCGCAAGCTGGGCCTCGAGCGCGTGGAGGCAGCCTGCGAGGCGCTTGGCCACCCGGAAAAAGCGTTTGAGGCCGTGCATGTCGCCGGCACCAACGGCAAGGGCAGCGTGTGCGCCTTCGTCTCGTCGATGGCCAAGGCGGCCGGCAAGAAGGTCGGCATGTACACATCGCCGCACCTCATGCGCTACGCCGAGCGAATTCAGATCGACGGCGAACCTATCGATGACGAATCGTTGGCTGACGTCCTCGATCGAGTTCTTGATGCCGGCCCTGAGCTAACGTTTTTCGAGGCATCGACGGTGGCCGCGTTCCTCGCCTTCAAAGAGGCCAATGTTGAACTGGCCGTGATCGAGGTCGGGCTTGGCGGACGTCTCGACGCCACCAACGTGATCCCTGCGCCGCGAGTTGCCGTCATCACCCGTGTGTCCTTCGATCACATGGCCGAGCTGGGCGATTCTCTCGAGGCGATCGCTGCCGAAAAGGTCGCGATCATCAAGAAAGGATCCGCCGTGGTGACGGGCAAGCTACACCCGGCGGGGCGTCAGGCCGTTTCCGACCGACTGGTCGAAACCGGCGGTCGACTGGTGCCGCTGGTCAGCCCGGAGCCAGTACCAGGAGCTCGGATCGCATATCCACGCTTAGCGATGTTTGGATCCAACCTTGCGGTCGCCAACACCGTCGCCCGCGAGCTCGGGTTCAGCACCGACGCCATGACGGCCGGCATCGAGGCCACCACTTGGCCCGGTCGAAACGAACTGCTGCACCGCAACGGCCAAGATCTCACGCTGCTCGACTGTGCGCACAACCCGGATGCCATGGTTGCGTTGTCGCACGTGTTGGAGCCAAGCCTGCTGGGCGATATCGAGTCGCGCAAAGACATCGCGCTGGTGTTCGGTGCGCTGAAACGCAAGAGCTGGAAAGCCATGTTGGCGCGGCTGGAGAACGCCTCGGGTCATCGCGTGTACGTCCCCTGCCCCGGCGCGGACCCGGTGCCGGTCGAGGACATGGTCAAGGCCTACCCCGGCGATACGGCAGCCGACATCGGCGAAGCGCTCGCGATGGCACGCACCAAAGTGGGCGGCCGGGGCGTCGTGGTGGTCACCGGCTCGTCGTATCTAGTAGGCGCGGCTCGAGCGCTGCTGCTGGGTGTGTCGGCCGACGCCCCTGTAGACATGTAGCCGAATTGCCAACTTCCCCACGAGGAGCTGAACGATGCCTTCCTTTGACGCCGTTTCAAAAGTGAACTGGTCCGAAGTTCAAAACGCTCTCAACCAAGCCAAGCAGGAGGTTGCGCAGCGCTTCGACTTTCGCGGAACCAAGACCGAACTCGAACGCACCGACACGGGTATCGTAATTCACTCGTCGGCCGAAGACCGAGCTCGCGCGGCTCTGGACGTTCTCGAACAGAAACTGGTCCGCCGTAAGGTCAGCCTGAAGCACCTGGACAAGGGTGAGCCGCTGAAGAACCTTGCCGGAGTTCGCATCCCGATCACCATCAAAGAGGGTATCGAACGCGACAACGCCAAGCGCGTTATCAAGATCATCAAGGACTCGAAACTCCGCGTTCAGGCCGCGATTCAAGAGGACACCGTGCGGGTGAACGGAAAAAAGCGCGACGACCTCCAGCAAGTCATCAGCTTGCTCAAGGAAGCCGACCTCGATTTCAGCCTCCAATTCACCAACTTCCGAGACTGACGCGCGTGAGTAAACGAAGGCTCTTTGGAACCGACGGCATTCGCGGCGAGGCCAACGTCGCGCCGATGCTCCCCGAACTCGCGTTGCGCCTGGGACGCGCCATCACGCATGTGGCCAAGCGCGGGCGGCGGCGCGTACCACGGATCGTCATCGGCAAGGACACACGACTGTCTGGCTACATGCTGGAAACGGCTCTGTCAGCCGGGATCTGCGCGATGGGCGGTCGCGTGGTGCTGTGCGGCCCCATCCCTACCCCTGCCGTAGCTGACCTCACGCGCAGCATGCGCGCCGACGCCGGCGTCGTGATCAGCGCAAGTCACAACGCCTACCAGGACAACGGCATCAAGCTCTTCGGGCCGGACGGCTTCAAGCTACCCGACGACGAAGAAGCCGAGATCGAGGCCCTGATGGCGGACGATGGCATCGACCGAGTTCGCATCACGGGCGCCGCGATCGGCCGCGCCGAGCGGCTAGACGACGCATCGGGGCGCTACATCGTATACGTTAAGAGCACCTTCCCGAACCAGCACACCCTGGACGGTCTACGAGTGGTGATCGACGCTGCGCACGGCGCTGCGTACAAGGTCGCGCCGACCGTTTTCGAAGAGCTGGGTGCGACGGTGTTCGCCAGCGGCTGCAAACCAAACGGTCGCAACATCAACCTCAAGTGTGGAGCGCTGTATCCCGAACACCTGAGTCGCGAAGTCATCAAACACAAAGCACACATCGGCGTCGCCCTGGACGGCGACGCTGACCGACTGATCGTCGTCGACGAAAAGGGCCAGGTCGTGGACGGCGACGCGGTGATGGCGATTTGCGCAGCCCGACTGATGCGGCAGCGCCAACTGGCCAAGAAGACCGTTGTGGCTACGGTCATGAGCAACATGGGCCTGGAGCGCGCTCTGGACGGGTTGGGAGCCAAGCTCGTGCGCACCCAAGTGGGCGACCGCTACGTGGTCGAAAC
>JAUIKB010000424.1 GCA_030430975.1 Polyangia bacterium | reverse complement strand
GCGCTCGGCTTCGAATACATAGTCGGACAGATCGGCCGTTACGACATCGACCTCGACGCCGCGCGCCTTCGCTAGGCGACGCGTCTTGTCGCCGCCAGCGCTCGACGAGTCCAGCGCCGTGACGCGATATCCGAGCGTTGCCAGGTGCACGGCATTGCGTCCCTCGCCAGCGCCGATGCACAACACGTCGCCGCCTGCGGGGATGCGAGGCGCCTGCTCGACTACAAACGTATTCGGCTGCTCCCCGTAGGCGTACTCGTCCGCGCCGTAGCGCTGATTCCAGAACTCAGGATTCATCGACGGTACTCTCGCGCGAAGCGCTCGACGCTCGCAAGCGCTTGTAGACGCCCGCCACGAGCAGCGCCGGTGTCGCAACAACACACACCGGGCACACGGCACCCGCAGCAGCTCCGATCAGTCCGATCGCGCCAATGCTGAGCCCACCGCCGATCAGCGAGTTGCCCTCGACTCGTTGCCGCTGACTCTCAGTGATCGCTAGGTCCTTCTTTGGGTCCATCAGTCTTGCCTTTCCGCCGACCGGCGGGGTTTGGAACCGCTCACGTAGGTACCCCCAGTCGGGGCAACAGCACGTACTGCAGCAAGATCCAGCCGACGAAGAACGCGATAAACAGGGCGGTTTGGGACATCTGATGGTGAGAGCCAGCACGGACGGAAACGATTCGCTCTGAACCGAAACACGCGTGTCACCGCGCTAGTCGGCGGGAATCGCGACTGCCGCGGCAACGAATAAACCTACTCCGCCGAGCGTGCATGCGACGACCAGCAGCCAGCGGCGTACGCCCACCTGCGTCTTCCAGGCCGCGCTCGCTGCCACCAGACTCTGCAGGCCATAGTAGAGCGCGAACGCCCGCGAGGCGAACGACACAATCTCAAATACGTTCGCTGTCCAAATCAGGACGATGCCCAGTCCGGCGACGCCGAGGTAGCCGAACTTTGCGCCGCGGCCGCGGCTCCGACCCACGGTGTCATAGAACAGACCGCCAGCGCCAACGGTGTCCGCAACGGCTGCGCTAAACTGGCTCATCAGCGCTGCCAGTACCAACATCGCTGGCAAGATCCACGCGACGTGCGCGGCGAGCCGAACGACGGCGATCTCGTCGACGTCGCTGCCCAACAGCCCGTACGTAGGCACCGTGAGCCCAACGAACACCACGTAGATCGCCCCAGCGATCAATTGGGCGCGACGCATCGACGCGATCCGCACCGGCGCGGAGTATTCGTCGCCGAGATAGCGAGACGTCTCGAAGCCCTGCACAACGATCAGCACACCGGCCAGGAACCGGAACGACCGCCATGGACCCACGCTGTCTGGCACTGCGATCGCAGGCGAACCGGCGCCCAACGTCACATCATGAACGCCCCACCCGACGAGCAATGCACCGATGATCGCCAGCTTGATCGAAACCGAGTACTGCTCGAGGCGCTCGAGCAAGTGCAGTCCTCGAAACCAACCCACCCCACCGATCACAGCGAGAATCACCGTTGCCAGCACGTCGGCTACTCGGTCGCTATTCGGCACCGAGCTCAAAGCGAACGAGGCGAGCAGCCGCAGATAGAACGCGACCGAAATCACGTAGGACAGCGCGAGCGCGATGTCCGACAGGAAATCTAATCGTCGCACCAGCGGGGCCGCGTGAGCCTCCGCAAGCAGCGGCTCAGTGTGTCGAATATTGAATCGAATCACCGCGCCGATGGCGTAGGCCACCACCACGACCAACACCATCGCCCAGGGCGCATAGCCCCCAAACTCTCCCGCCAGCAGCGGAACAACAACCAAAAACCCGCTGCCGATGATCGAGGCAAGGGGCGTCACCGTCGCGCGCCACGCCACACTGTCGCGCACACGTGGCCACAACAGCAGCGCCACTAGCGTCAGGGCAACCAGCAGTAGAACAGGCGACAGCACAGCTCACAGTATCGCCGCATCGGTTCGACCCCGGCGCATTTCTGACGCGCCGAGTGTCCACATTGCGGACGACTCGCCGTGAACAGCGAACCCTTTTTGGCTCGAGGCGCTCAGACCACGCAACACTGGAGGAAACCACGATGACCCCTGAAGTGACCCCGTTTTATGACCCAGCCACGTACACCATCACGTTCGTGGTGGCAGATCCGGCTACCAAGGACGCCGTGATCATCGACCCCGTCCTGGACTACGATCCGCTCGCGTCCCAGACGTCGACGAGTTCCGTCGATAAGCTGCTGGAGTTCGTGAAATCGAGCGGGTTACACGTACGGTGGCTCTTGGAAACCCATGCCCACGCCGACCACCTCAGTGCCGCGCCGTTGCTCAAGAAGCGGCTGGAGGCGCCGGTCGCGATCGGGGCCCGCATCACCGAAGTCCAAGAGACCTTCAAGAAGCTCTTCAACCTGCCCGCCGAGTTCAAGACGGACGGCTCGCAGTTCGATCGCCTGCTGGACGACGGCGAAACATTGATGGCCGGCAGCCTCCCCGTGAAAGTGATCGCAACACCCGGTCATACACCGGCGTGTGTGTCGTTCGAAATTGGAGATGCGTTGTTCACCGGAGACGCGCTGTTCATGCACGACTACGGCACCGGGCGCTGCGACTTTCCGAAAGGAAGCGCCGCAGACCTGTACGCCTCAGTACACGACAAGTTATACGCGCTGCCCGATGACACCCGAGTATTCGTTGGACACGACTACCAACCCGACGGCCGGCAGCCAGCTTGGGAAACGACGATCGGTCGCAGTAAGCGCGAGAACCCGCAGCTAAAGGCGGAGACGACCCGCGATGAGTTCGTGAAGTTTCGCGAAGCGCGAGATGCGACGCTGGCGCCACCGCGGCTAATCTTCCAGAGCGTCCAGGTCAACGTCAATGCGGGCCAGGTCCCGCCCGCTGAAGACAACGGCGTCCGCTATCTGCGCCTCCCCCTCAACCTATTCGGACCATCCGACGACTTGGGCGTGCCGGTCGAATAGGCGCCGCCTGCCTCCGGACCGAGGCGTCTCGAAAACCGGAAAAACCTGCGCACCCTTTGCGTCCCCCGTGACTCTAACGGCTAATCCCATGCTTCTGAGACAACTGTTCGACAAACAAACCTCAACGTTTACGTACGTTTTGGCAGATGAATCCACCCGCGATGCGATCGTCATCGACCCGGTCGACGGCAACGTCGAACGCGACCACGCGCTGCTCGGCGAACTGGGGCTAAGGCTCAAGTACAGCCTCGACACCCACGTGCACGCCGACCACGTGACCGGGTCGGGTCGGCTCCGTGAGCTGACCAACGCTCAGAGCGTCGCCGGCGCGACGGCCGGGGTTGGCTGCGTAGACATCGGTGTGTCGGACGGCGACCGCCTTGAGTTCGGGCAGCACGAGATCGAGGTACGAGCCACGCCAGGACACACCGCGGGCTGCATCAGCTACGTGGTGCGCGATGGCGACCGCACGCTCGTCTTCACGGGCGACGCGCTACTGATCCGCGGCTGCGGGCGCACCGACTTCCAGCAAGGCGACGCTGCCACCCTATACGATTCGATTCATCGCCAGCTGTTCTCGCTGCCGGACGATACGGTCGTCTACCCTGGCCACGACTACCGGGGGTTCACCTCATCGACGATCGGCGAAGAAAAAGCGAACAACCCGCGACTCAAGACCGGCACAGACCAAACCGCCTTCGTCGCGATCATGAATGCGCTCGATCTCGCCGACCCGGCACAGATGGACGTCGCCGTTAGCGCCAACCTGGCGTGTGGTCGCGCCGAGCCCACGGACGCCATTCCTCAGTTGACGCCAGCCGACGTAAGCGACCTCAGTCAGTTCCGGATCCTCGACGTCCGAGAACCGAAAGAGTTCACAGGCGAACTAGGACATCTGGACGGCGCCGACCTCGTGCCCCTGGCAACCCTGGCCCGCGGCGTCGCAAACTGGCCGCGGGACGCTCGCCTGCTGGTCGTGTGCCGCTCCGGCCGGCGCTCGAATCGCGCGTGCGGAGAGTTGACGCGCATGGGCTTCACGAACGTAGCTAACCTAGCTGGGGGCATGCTGGCTTGGCGAGCTAGCGAGAAGGAATCCAACTAGCGTGCTCACATCGATCCTCTACGCGCTCGCCGGCGGCGCACTCATCGGACTGGCCGCCTCAGCGCTTCTATTGTTCAGCGGGCGTATAGCCGGCATCAGCGGTATCGTGGGCGGACTGCTCGCACCGCAGCGTGGCGACACGAGCTGGCGTGCCACCTTCGTCGCTGGTCTGCTCGTCGGAGGCCTGGCGCTCGTAGCAATATATCCACAGTCTATTCAATCGCCCAACGGCCGGCCCCTCATCGTCGTCGCGGTTGCAGGCGCGCTGGTTGGCTACGGCACGCGACTCGGCAACGGGTGCACTAGCGGACACGGCGTGTGCGGGCTCACGCGATTCTCGAGGCGGTCACTGGCTGCGACCGTTTCGTTCATGGTTACCGGGTTCATCACCGCAACGCTATATGCGCTGCTCGGAGGTGGAGCGTGAGACACCACGGCGCAGTGTTCTTTTCCGGCCTGTTGTTCGCACTAGGTCTGGGCTTGTCGGGTATGACGGACGCCAACAAGGTGATCGCGTTTCTCAATCTCGCGGGCGACTGGGATCCGAGTCTGGCGTTCGTCATGGTGGGCGCGATCGTCGTTCATTTCGTTCTGTTCCGGTTCATCCTGCGCCGCACCAGCCCGCTGTTTAACGAGAACTTTCTGGTCCCGAACAAGAGCGAGATCACCTCCCGGTTGGTAATAGGTGGAGGCCTGTTCGGCGTTGGATGGGGTCTCGGGGGGTTTTGCCCGGGGCCGGGCATCGTGTCCGGGGTGAGCCTGAGCTCGCACGCGCTGGTTTTTATCGTTGCGATGGTCGCGGGCATGGTGACGTTTCAGCTCGTCGACCGGGCAACGGCCAGATCTCAGTCGCGCTCGATGGTCACCGACAGTTAAGTAGTGCACACCGACTGCGAATGCTCTGTCGAATGCTCTAAGATGCAGAGATGAAGGATGAGGCTGCTCTGCTCACTGCCGCGAAGGACGGTGACCGCGAGGCCCTGGAAGCGCTTCTCACTCTGCACCAGGAACGGATTTACCGCTTCGGCATGAAGATGTGCCGTCACCCCGAGGACGCCGAAGACGTGCTGCAGGACACGCTGATCTCAGCGGCGCGTTCTCTGCGCGACTTCCGGGGCGGCGCAGCGCTCTCGACGTGGCTCTACACGATCGCCCGCAGCCACTGCATCAAAAAGCGGCGCAAAAGCAAATTCGCGCCCGCTGCCGAGCAGTCACTCGAGCAGGACGCCTCGAGCGAAGTCCTCGCTGTTTCTGATCCCCGCCCGACGCCGGAGGCCGCGACGGAGGCCGAGGAGATGCGCGCCGCACTCGAGACGGCCATCCAGCAGCTCGACTGGGACCAGCGGGAAGTGCTGCTGCTGCGCGACGTCGAAGGTCTCAAAGCCAGCGAGGTCGCCGACGTGCTGGACATCTCGGTCAGCGCTGTGAAGAGCCGTCTTCACCGGGCGCGTGTGAACGTGCGCAATCGCGTCGCAGCCAAGATTAGCGACGGGCCCCGTACCCAGCCGACCGCCGATTGTCAGGACGTGGTTACCATGTACTCGCAGTACCTCGAGGACGAGATCGACAGCGATCTCTGCCGCAAGATGGAGCGTCACTTGGAAACGTGTCCTCACTGCCG
>JAUIKB010000423.1 GCA_030430975.1 Polyangia bacterium | reverse complement strand
CGCGTGGCTGAGCGGCAAGCTGCGGGCGACGACCAGCATGGTGATCGGCACGCTGTTGGCGACCCTGGCCATGTTCATGAGCGGTTTCTCCACCATCGGCTGGCTGTCCGTAGGCGCCATCCTCACGTTCAGCGTGGGCGAGATGCTGTCGAGCCCCAAGTTCAGCGAGTACATCGGCAACTTCGCTCCTGCGGACAAGAAGGCGATGTACCTCGGGTTCTCACAAATACCGCTGGCCATCGGTTGGACGCTCGAAGGCAAGATTGCGCCGATGCTCTACGACAAGTTCGCTAGCCGCGAGCAGTTCAGTCGCGACCTGCTCGCGGAGAAGGGCATGGCCGCGGACACGATCGCGAAGATCCCTGAAGGCGAAGCCTTCACCAAGCTGGTCGAATTCTCAAAGTCGACGCCAGAGGCCGTGCAGCAGGTGCTCTACGAGTCCCACAACGTGGGCACCGTGTGGGTAATCATGGGCGCGGTAGGTATTCTAACCGCCATCGGTATCTGGCAATACGGCCGTTGGGTGCTCACCCTGGCCAAGAAGTAGCGCGGCTAGGGGACGCCGCACACCTGGTTCTTGCAGGTTGGCATCGGCTCGGGACACACGCCGCACGTCCTGGGGCCGGGGCAGTTCTCGGCCTGATGCTGTCTCTGATCGTCTTTGACCTTCGACGCCGCGCCTGCGGCGACGGCTCCGAAGGCGCACTCGCACTGGCACGGGTCCGAGACCGGCACGAGCGTGCATTCGGTCGGCGCTGAACAGCTCGTGCTGTACGGGGTCAGGTCCCAGCGGAAGGGCGCCGTCTCTGCGGGGTCGTCGCTCGAACAGCCAGCGGCTAGGGCGGACAACATCGCAAAGCGGATTGCAAACGCGGCGCGCATGCGGCGGAGCCTGATTTACTCTGCCGATGCGCGCAAGCTCCATCTATTTCGGTCGCGACCGAACAGTCGGATTCGGGAATTGCAACTGCGACAGCGGTACGGGTAGACGCGCAGCCACGACCACAGCTGATCGGCGGTGCCTTCGCGGTCGATACGCGCGACGTCGACCCTGCGGCAGTGCGGGCAGCGGATAGAGCTAGAGGAGTTGCGATTGCGCACGGCGAAGTCCGGATTCTGAGCGACTCTTCAGTCTAGGCGGCCTGCGGGCCGGGCGTCAAGCCGTACGCCGATCCACGTCGCCCTGTTGCGGCGTCCTCGTAGGTTGCTCGGTCGCACGTCGGCGTTCACTACCTAATCGGAGTACAGTCTGATCGGAGTAAAGTCTGATCGGAGTACAGTCGCCGCGCGTCGTCGACCTTCAATCGGAACCGTGAATAACCACGGAGTTGATGGTGCGGCCGGGGCTTTCGATCCGGAAATGCGTGTTTTTCCGGCTGTCGGTTCGGAGTCGCGCTTCGACGTATACGGACCGGCCGCCGTCCAAGTTCAGCGCGGTTTTCGCGGGGTTAGCGAAGTCTCCGCCGCGGGCGAGTAGGGCACCCCATTCCCACAGCGTGGGTCCCGTCGTGTCCACGCCGTCGCCGAGCTCAAGCCCATCCGATCGGCTGGCGACGACCGCGGCGTCGTCAAAGGCGACGATCGCTGACACCGTATTCCTCGCGTCGATGACGATCGCCACCCGCGCTGTGCGGCGCATGCCGCCGCGTTGCCGAACCAAGTTGCGTCCGTCGTCGACCAAGCGGTCGATGCTCTGTAGCGCCTGGGCGGGTCGCTTGTCGGCAAATCGCCTCTTGTATTCGTCTCGATGCAGGATGAGCGCCGCGCCGTCGGCGATCGCCAGTACGCCCGATCCGCCGCCGCGAGACCACGGCCGGCGCTGTGTGCCGTCGCTGACGACAACACCCATCGCTTTGCCGTCGCGGTCGTAGAAGCCGCCGTTGACGGCTACGAACGGACCGCTGGACGGAGCGAGCGTTCGAAGCCGCGCCGGCGATTCGGCGTGCCGAATGGCGATGGCGCTCGCCTTCGGAGCCGAAACCGAGATGATGCGTCCGCTCCACGTGCTGGATCGATACGGAAACGATCGCAGCTCTAAGCCGGCACCGCTCAACAGCATTCGTTCGCCAGCGGGGTGGGGGTCGCCGCTAGGCCCCGCGGTCGCGCTGGCTGTGGGCGCTGGAGGCTTCGAGGCACTGCCGGTCGGCGTCGCCTTTCGCGACTTGCAGGACCAAACTAGCGCGGCGGTGAGCACCAAGATTGTCGTCGTCGAGCCTCTCACAGGCGCAGCGTCGCATGGTCAGCAGCGATCGGATAACGTTCTGACGTGGGAGGACGTTCGCGTCCGATCCGTTGGGCAGGCAGCTCGTCGCGGGCGATTTCGGCGTCGCGGTTGTGCAACCCATCGGGGAGCTCGACGAGCCGACGCGTGAGGTCGTGGTTGCGTTGGTCGATTCGAACGCAACGCAAACGTTAGGAGAGCCCGCTATCTCGCTGACGTCCGGGGCGCGGGCGTTTGGGCGCGGGCGACCGCGCTCACCGAGTCACGCGCGCTCCTGGTTGGCTGGTCAGAGCCCGGTGAGTCCGGTCACGATGACGCGTGGCCCGCGCGGCTGGATTGCGTCGAGTGACTCCACGCGGGCGGCGGCGATACGCCGGCGTTTCGCAGCTCGGTTCGCCCGCGCAGCGCCTCGAGCCATCGCGCCGGAATTCCCGCAAAGCCATGACGAATACCCGCGATGCCGCCGGCCACCGCGGCGGTTGTGTCCGTGTCGTGTCCGAACGCGACAGCGCGGCGCACGATCCTTTCGAACGTCGACTCGCGAGTCGCGATCACTGCAGAGCGTAGCGTGTCGACAACGTAGCCGGAGCCGCGCGCGTTAGCGTCGGCGAGCGGCTGCACTGAAAACTCGAGCTCAGCTGCGTGATTGGGAAAATCGTCGTAGATGCGGGTGACGATGTCGACCGCCTCAGCGTAAGCGTCCGGTGCACCGATTAGCTCTTGTCGCGCCCACACGCAGTAGATCGCGCAACACACCTGGGATCGGATGTGCGGGTGGGTGATGCGTGATTGTAGATGGGCGTCGATGACCAGCTCAGAGTCGGTCCCCGTATGCAGCAACGCGAGCGGCAGCGCGCGCATCAACGAGCCGTTGCCGTTGCTGCGTGCGTTGTTGCGCGCCGCCTTCAGGATGGGCATGCCGCGCTGGATTGCTCGCAGCGCCGAGCTGGTCTGCACACCGATGTCGAAAACGATGCCGTCAACCGCCAAATAGCCCTGCTGCCACCACGCGACGAAGCGCTCGGCGAGGTCATCGATGTCCAGCCGTCCACAATGGCGCAGCGATGCGTAAAGACACAGCGCCATTGCGCCGTCGTCGGACCAGGTTCCCGGCGGTACCGACCTGTGTGAGCGCGCGAAGTTCATCGGCGGCACCAGATCGAGCTCTTCAAACGGGGGAAGTCGCTCAGGCCGCTGAAACTCGTAAGGCACGCCGAGCGCGTCTCCGATCAACAGTCCATACAGCCCCGCGAGTTGGTTTGTCATAAGTGTATTATGTACACTATCGGTGCCGGCGCAACCCCGTTACTCGATCCAGGACTCGATCAACGTTGAATCGATGGAGATGGGCCGGTGGGTTAGCTTGGCTACGTCGAACGCGGACGTTGCCGCCTCAGCAGTGCATCGGGCCGGTAGATCGAGCCCGGCTGTGCGCCCGCACCACGCGACGATCGTTTCGGGTGCGCAGCCTCGCTGACGGAGTTCCTGCAGGCTCAGTGCGTCGTGTCGCTTAGCAAGCCGGATTCCTCTGGCGTCGAGGACGAGTGGGACGTGGGTCCAGGAGGGGTGAGGAAGTGCCAATGCTGTTTGGAGCAGCTTCTGTTGAGCGGTGGACAGCAAGAGGTCGTCTCCGCGAAGGATCTCGTTCACGGATTGATGCGCATCGTCGACCACGACCGCGAGCTGATAGGCGATGTTGCCGCCCGCACGCCCGATCATGAAATCCCCGCTTTCATCCGCCAGCGCAAACCGCTTCGGACCGTGAACCCGATCGCGGTACTCCACAATTTGCTCGTCTACCCGAAACCGCAGTGCCGGTGGACGCCCGGCCGCCGCGAGCGCCTCTTCGATGGAACTGAATCGCCCTCGACACGTGCCGGGATAGATGCGGGACCCGTCCTCGGCGTGTGGCGCGCTCACGGCGTCCCGGATCTCGCGGCGCGTACAGACGCAGGGATATGCGAATCCGTCAGCGACCAAACGGTCGAGGGCATCGCGGAGCTGCGGCAGGCGGGATGATTGCCAAAGCGGCTCGCCATCCCAGTCGATGCCGAGCCATTCCAGATCCCGCAATACTTGGTCGCCGTACTCAGGGCGAACCCGAAGCTCATCCAGGTCCTCCATGCGCAGGACGATCCGTCCACCGCGCGAACGGATCTGCCACCACGCGAGAAGAAACGAGCGCGCGTGCCCGAGGTGCAGCAGCCCGGTCGGGCTTGGGGCGAGGCGTCCAATCGGGGTCGCGAGCTCGGCCACGGCGCGAGCCTACCGCGACTAGCTCCTCGGCTACAGATGCTCGACGGACTTGAACATCTCTTGCACGAAGCTCAGTCGAGGACGAATCAACGTTACCCGCGCGGCTCGCGGGCGGACCTTGATGACCGTTCCACCAGCGCCCTCTACGCCCGCCGCTAGCGGGTCGTCTTTGAAGGTGTAGGCGTAGCCGTCGTCGACCTTTTGTTCGGCCTTGACGTCCGCAGTCGCGATCGAGGGGAGGAGAAGCACAGCGGCAAAGGCCGCGAGGGTGAGTCGTTTTGCCATGTCCGTCCGACACATCAGTGCGGCGGACCTTGGGTCAGTCTGAACAGCCGCAGCTAGCCACGCGTTGTTCGTAGTCCGCGATCGTCTTGCGAGCATCGGTGCAGCGCTGAGCGGATTCGCCCGCCATGCGGCAGATCGCTTCGCCAGCGCGCTTCAGCGATCCGAACGCCTGGCAGGCCGCCTCGCAGTTGCTGGAGGCGTCACCGCTCAATTCGGAGGCGCCCCCCCCTGCGGGCGTTTTTGATAACGCGCTTCGAAGCTGCGTTAGCGCGGTCTGGAAGTCGCCGCTCGGGTCGCTCGTGGGCTTCGGCATCCCGTCTTCGTCGGCGGCATCGCCGCCGGTGTCGTCAGCCTCGTCGAGGGCCTCTCCTTCGCCGGCTGCTTCAGGCTGAGGAGCGTACCCGCCAGGCTCGGCCGGAGGCTGGGCCGCCCCCCCGCATGCGGCGAGCGAGAACGCCGCTAGCGCAGGGAGAAACCACAGATTCGGTTGGGCTGTGCGCATGCATTCCTTAGACGATGGTGACGCAGAAACGGCTCAACGAGCCGGAAACTATCACGGTATTTGACGGACGGCGCCTACGGCTGCTTCACTGCCTGGCCATGCCGTTCGTCGACTTTCAACCAGCGTTGAGCACCCGAGCACCAACTCAGGAAGCGTTGCAGCAGCTGCTCACCGACGCCGCCAACGCCGTGTCCGAGAAATTGGGCAAACCCGCGGAAGTGATCATGGTGCGGGCCAGCGATCCGGCACCGATGCAGTTCGCGGCGTCGACGCAGCCAAGCTGCTTCATCGACGTTCGCGGAATTGCGCTTCCAGCGGGGCCGCAGCTAGCAGAGCTGTCCGACGCGCTATGCGCGCTGGCCGGCGACACCTTTGGCGTCGAGTCAGCGCGGTGCTTCGTCAACTTCATAGACGTTCCACGCA
>JAUIKB010000422.1 GCA_030430975.1 Polyangia bacterium | reverse complement strand
CGGCAGCGGCACTGTCGGCACACGGTCGACGCCGGCGATGCGGGCGACTTCCTCGACGAGGTCGGCCATCTCGTGGACGTCCGGCCGCCAGCTCGGCACCGCCACCTGCGCTTCGTCGCCCTCGCCCGAGACACCGAAACCGAGATCCGTCAGGCCTTCCAGTTGTTTTCGCAGTCTGCCGTCAAGGCGAGTCAGGCGACGAGTTTTAGTCGCGCTGCTGTGGCTGGGTTTGTCAATTGAAGCCGCAGACGAAGTAACCGCTGGGTAGCGAGTTGCTTGGCTGACACGTCGACTGGGCCTGCCCCTGTGGCGATTGGTAAACCGGACACTGCGTCACGCCGGGTTCGCAGAGAACGATTTGCTGCGGGAAGGGGTCGCAGCTGTTCTTGCAGCTGGTCTTCTTGTAGTAGCCCGACATAGTTTCTAGTTCGAAATCACCGCAGCAGAACTGTTGGTTCGGGCAATCCGAAGGCCGCTGGCATTGGATGCGGATCGGTCGCTCGCCTTGGCAGTCGCTAGTGCTGGTGGAGTCGAGACAGGCGCCTGCCTGGTCGTTTGGATTGTAGCAACAGACCTGCGTCGGCTTGCACGACACTCCAACGCCACAATCCAAGCCGCCGCCGGGACCACCGCCGGTACCGGCAGTGCCGCCGGTGCCAGCAGTGCCGCCGGTGCCGCCATGCGCTTCCTGTCGCGCCGGAAATCCGACATGCCGGAACCGCCGGTCGAGGTCAGCCGGGCCCCGTGCCGCCAGGCCCCGTGCCGCCAGCCCCCGTGCCGCCGGTGGGTCCTGTGCCGCCCGTCGGGCCTGTGCCGCCGAAGGGCCCTGTGCCGCCAGGCCCCGTGCCGCCGGTGGGTCCTGTGCCGCCCATCGGACCTGTGCCGCCTGCCGGACCTGTGCCGCCCATCGGACCTGTGCCGCCTGCCGGACCTGTGCCGCCTGCCGGACCTGTGCCGCCTGCCGGACCTGTGCCGCCTGCCGGACCTGTACCGCCCGCCGGACCCGTGCCTCCCGTGGATGTCGTGCCGCCGACGCCCGCCGTGCCGCCAGTCGGCGCGGTACCACCGCTAGACGTTCCTGCGGTCGCTCCACTCGAACTGCCCGCTGTTCCGCCTGAGTCGCCGAACAGTCCGCCGCTGTCGGTGCCGCCGCAGCCGGCAGTGGTGCCCCCGACCAGTACAATGCCCACGGCTAAGCTCAGCAGGTGTCGCATGTCTTAAGATCGACAGACGACTATCGTCACGTCAAGTCCCTTCGACTACGTGGCCGTGGGGCGATCCGCCTTCGAACCGCCCATGAACCCGTACACGAGCACCCCGACGAGAAATCCCACCAGCGAGAACGCTAGAACCTGCACCCCGACCTCGGGCAACCACTGTGTGCCGGCCCGAAACAGGTAGTAGCCAATGCCGCCAGCGAGCACTCCGGCTCCTAGGCCGGTGAACACCGTGACGGCACGGTAGACAATGAAGCAGGGCAGAATGGTGATGAGCAATACTGCCAGCACCTGGGCGGTGAACGGCTTGTCGCCGACGATTGGAAGTGGGTGTCCGTTGTCGGCGGCGGTTTTCGCGAGCTCGCGGGCGGCGTACCCGATCACCCATGCCACGCCTCCGAACAGCGCGGCGGGCAGGAATGCCTGGGCCCCGGATCGAACGGTCAACGGGGACCGGGGCCGTCGCGCAGGTCGTTTCGCAGGTTTGCCCGCGCTCTGTTCAGTCTCAGGATCCGTTGCCGCCGTCGACGCCTGCTCCTGTGGCTCGGCGTCGTGGGCGTTGTCGTCCTCCGCTGGCGGCTCGGGCTCTGCCGGAAGCGCGCTGGCGCGAGACGGGACGTATCCGAGTCGCTTGGCCGTCTGCAGGTGTTCGAAGCGCTCCTTCTTGCTTAGGTCTGGATTCTTGACCAGCGCTAAGACTTCTCGAACGGCGCCCAGCTCCGCCATCCGTCGTAGGCGCTCATCCGGTTCGAGCTCATCGTCTTCTAGCCCTGAGCTTCGAGCCGCGCTTCGATACCAGACGTCCGCCTTGTCGGCGTCCTGAGTGAAATGAATGCCCAGGTGGTACATGTTTGCGAGACGGATCTTGGCATCCACGTGGCCACCGTTTGCCGCCGACCTGAGCAGCGCCACGCCGGACTTGGTGTTCGTGTCGACCCCAAGCCCGTCCAGGTGCATGAGTGCGCTCTGCCATTGGCCGTCGGTGGATCCTAGCTCGGCAGCGGTCTCAAATGCGGTGATCGCCTTAGCGGGCTCGGTCTCTCGTACGGAAAATCCGATCCGTAGCAGTTCCTCGGTATCGCCGCGCTCGCGTAGCGTCGCCAGGTCAGATGGCAGCTCACGAATCGCAGGTCCGTCGGGCGCGACACCAGCACTCTGCGCTGCCGAAACCGCTTCGGCTTCAGCCTCCAAGCCCGTCTCGGTCTCCGCCATGGCGGTTTCACGCGGGTCCGGTTGCGGACACATGACCGGTGCCGAGCTCCTTGAGGATGTCGATTAACTCTCGCACGCCGGGTTGATCCAGCGCCTTTGCTTGAACGCCTCCGGCCGACTCGACGTAGAACGCCGGTAGGCGCTCGCAGAACGGTTCTAGATAGCGGCTGCCGGCGAACACGATGTCGGGTGCTCCCACCTGCGAACTGGGCGCGTCGTCCTCGAAGCTCACATCGCTCCAGTCGACGGCTTCGCCGCCTTCGCTGCTTACGCCGGCGCTTTCTGAGTAGCTGAGGCGAACCGGTGTCTGAGGCGTCTGCCGCGGCTGATCGGAAAACAGGTGGAGCATCGCATCAGAGATCTTGACCTCCAAGATGGTCGCGATCAGGTGGAAGTCCAGTTCGCTGCGCGAAAAGTACGGGAACACAGCCTTGCCCAGAATCGGCATGATCGACTTGGACGTGCAAACCTCGCGGGCGAAGCGTTCGACCTGCGCTTGAGGCAAGTTCAACGCGGAGTCGCGCACTCTGTCAGCTGCGCGTTGCGCATACCACTTCAGCAGGTGCACCAGCACACGCTTCACCTTGTCGCTGGCTTTGATCGACATCGGCCGAACGATCCGCCAAACCGATCTGAGCTCGTCTTCCAGTTCGTCTTTAGGGGCGACCAAGCTGTTGACGAGCTGGCCGAACACGGCGCCGCTGTAGTGACGATTCATCTCGTTGCGTATAGACGCGACAAAGGACTGCGCCTGTTCCTCAAGCCGTAGGCGTCGCTCCGCGTCATCTGTTGATGGCGTCAGCACCTTGACCAGGTCGATCAGCTCCTCGCGAATCGCTTCAGCTTCGGCTTGAAGTTCGCGTGCCTTGATGTCGACTGACAGTTTAGAGCGTAGGTGACTGGCGAGCAGCGGCACGCCGCTCCGAGGCAGACCGGCTTCGTCAGTGCCCTCGACCGCCTGCCACTTGGTCTTGGGGTCGGCCATGTAGAGGCGCACAGACCGCGCGTCGAAGTAACCTTGCTTGACGGCGTCATAGTCGGGGTTACCGGGCGCAAGCGTCTGCATTTGGTCTGCGTACGGATTGCGAACCCAGAACATGTTGTTGAACGGCTTGCCTTTTTCGCCCCAGTTGAGAATCCACGAGTTGTGTGAGCGCGCCCAGAATTCGACGCACGCTTCTTCGATCCGTGAGTCCCAGCGGTCGCGCGCGTTGTCGCTACGAAGGGCGCCGAGGCTCATGTCGTACTTGGTTAGCGCGATGAACAAACTCGGGTGATCGAGTTCTTCACGCTCCGTCGGGACGTTCGAACCGGAGCGGATCCTCAGCCAGCTCTCGACCTGCGACTGGAGCTGAATCGCCTCCGGTTTCGTAGGTCCGGGTGAGCACAGAACCAGCGCGGTTATCTCTCGCTCAAGCGAGAACTGTTCGAACAGGAACGTGAGTTTGCCGCGCTTGAACACTTCGATCGCGTTGTCGAGTCGACCTGAATTCAACTCGTTCGGACCGAATCCGTTCATGCCCTTGAGCGCGCGCCCCCCCGGAAAGTCGAGCAGGTCAGCGGATCCAAACAGTGATCCGGATACCGGTTCGAGCTGCAGGCGGATCTCCGCGATCAGCGCGGCGAGGACTCCCGGTTCGAGCTCCACCGACCGACCAGTTTCGGCGTCGTACACGGGGATGACTGCCCGCGACGT
The DNA here is from genome assembly GCA_030430975.1 of Polyangia bacterium. Lineage (GTDB taxonomy): Bacteria > Myxococcota_A > Polyangia > Polyangiales > Polyangiaceae > JAUIKB01. The sequence goes on along the minus strand of JAUIKB010000422.1, from coordinate 1,574 downwards.
ACCGAGTGAGTTGAGGCACGCGGCGTCGATCACGCTGTGCACGTCCGACGATGCGCGGACGTGGTCGAGTCCGATCTCAACGTCTTCGGCGTAGTGGAGCTTTGCTAGACCGTCCAACAGCCGCGCGGCCAGCGCATCCACGTCTTTAGCGTAGCCGTGCCCGCCCCATAGCAGCGCAAAGATGTGGAGCCATCCGGTCTGCGATTTCACGCCATCGGTGAACCCCCCGCCGCGCAGCTCTTTGTGGCCGCGCAGCTGCTGGAGGTACGGGTGGCGATCCGCGTAGCGCTTCGCCAGGTTGTGCCAGACGGTGTGCCATGCCTCCGCGAACGCGGGCGGGGCGCTGGGTCCACTCGCGAGGCGCGCTTCACGGATAGCCCGATCCACGCGTTCCACGTCTGGTGCAGGAGAGGTGCATTCGGCGAGAAATCCCGTGGCCAACGATTCGAGGACGACCTCCAGCGTGAGCACGCGACAATAGAAGTCGCCGCTCTTGAGAGGTAGTCGCGGTGGTGCGGTGGAAAAACGCGTAACGACCCCGGTGGATTCGACGCCCTTCGCCGGATTGATCTCTTTTAGGAAGTCCATCGAACGCTGTCGGCATACGACGTTCAGAGTGCCCAGTTCTTGCGAAAGCAGCGCGCCGACTAAGAACGACTTGCCGGCCTGGGACGGTCCGAAAAACCCGAGCGCTTGCGGTCGACCCCAAGCGCGCGCCAGCTTGTTGGCACGGAGCTTCAATGCGCCCAAACCTTCGACCTCTGGCAGGTCGGTACCCAGCTGGGCAGCTGCGTTCGCCGCGCGGTCGACGGCCTGCGTCAGTTGTTCAATCCGGACGGTCATGGGATCCCCTCACACTATCAGGCATACGGGACGCTCCGCTTCGGCTTCTTGGGGTCGTACAAGACGACTAGCTGCGCTCGTGCCAGCGGCGACAGCACGTTCGAGTTAGAATTGGATACGAAGCTCTCATACTCTCGCCCGTTTACCTGATACGCATAGCGAAGCACGTACATGTTGGCCTCGCTTCCCTCGTTCTCGAAGGACCGAAACTGGCCCCACGTGGCCTCTCCCTTGCGGTAGATGGACTGAATCCGCAGGCGATTGCGCACCGGCAATAAAACCACCAGCATGCCGAAGAACGCCAGCGCAGGAATCCAGACGAGCGTCCATGGCCAGAATCCATCGTGGATCTTGGTGCCGTGGGCTCGTGCAATGGCCGGCGCCAAAGGGAAGTACTCAACGTTGATGCGTGTCCCCGGGGGCACGCGGCTGAAGCTCGCTGACTTGGCTGTCCAGGAACCACCGCTAACCTCGCGGCCGTCGGCTTTGTAACGGAACTCCACCTCAACCCAGCTATAGCCTTCACTGTCGCGCTTAGGCTGCACCTTGGTCAACACACCGCGGGTTGTTTCGCCGAATAAGTCGAGCGCGCCCTCGGCGAGTGCCGGTCCCGCCCAGATAACGCTGAAGACGACGGCGAGCAGGCAGATGAACGCGCCGGATAGAACGCCGATGTAGTCGCTGCCGCGGAACCCGTAGTACGCGGCGCGAGCTAGCTGTGTTGGGCCTCT
>JAUIKB010000421.1 GCA_030430975.1 Polyangia bacterium | reverse complement strand
CACGGTGCTCACGCTGCTCACGAACGCGGTCGTGCCGGCGATGCCGCTCGCGCTCGGCGCGCGCTGGCCCGACGAGCCGCGCACGGTGGGTCCGCTCACCGACTGGCACGACCACCACCGCCTGCGCGACATCGCCTACCCGTGGCCCAACCAGCGCGAGCAGGTGCTGACGCGGGCGGACGTGTCGGGACCACGGCCGGTCGCGCTCATCGACACCATCCAGACCTACCCGGCGACGGCGGACGCTCGTAAAAAGGCGGTCACGGCGTGGAAGAAGATGCTCGCTGACTACGGCCCGGTAAAAGAGCGCATCGCCAAGCGCGCCGAAAAAGCCGCCAAGAAGAAATAGCGGAGGCCGCAGCGCTCGCGGTTGGGGCTGCACGCCCCGCTCAACCCTCCGGGGGGGCGTTCAGCCCCACCCGCGAGGCACAGCTGCGGCCACCGCTACCTGTTTCTCTGCAGCTGCTGCGCAGCTGGGTTCCATAACGCACGGTGACGGGCGGAGACTCCTCCAACCGGGTCAGCGCTTCCCGAGCTCCGCCCGCAGCTACTCGATCTTTCTTGAGGTGCTGCGCACCTTGGGTTCCTCGACGCGCGCTGGCGGTCTGTAACTCCTCCAGCCAGGCGCAGCATGCAGCATCGCGGGGCTTCGCCTGAGCGCTCCCGGCTACGGCTCGCCGCCCGCTAAACCCGCGGAGGGCGTCGAGCCTTCGCCGGGAGGCAGAGCTCTGGCTACGCTACTCCATCTTTCTTGAGGTCACCGACCGCCATCGCAACCCGAGGAACACTGGCTGCGCAGCAGCCCAACAAGAAGAAGTCAGGTGATGCTGGCCGCCGCTCGGCCTTGCGGCGACCTGCGTCACTTCAAACGAATCTGACGGTCCATCGCGGCGTCGACCTGGCGCGTGAAGTTTGCGAACTTGGCGTACTCGGACGGCTTGACCCGACCGGCGTCGAGGAACAGCTCGCGCTCCAGCGTGAGCGTTCCGCTCTTGAAGCGGTCGGTGACCTTGGCTGCGCGCATCGTGTCTTTGACGTCCAGCGCGCCGAGCTTGCCGTCGACGCGCATGCCCTTTGGCAGCTTGATGGTGAGCTTCACGCGCTGGCGGGTGCGCTCGGGAATCAATAGCGGCGTCTGGCGCGTGGGGAGCGTTGCCATGCGGCTCACGCCCGGCGTAAACGGTGCGTCGATGAGCAGCATGCCCCCGCTCGGCTGAGCGAACCCGGACATCTGAGCTGTCATGTGAATCGACATCGGAGCGTCGAGCTCGGACAGATTCTCGAGTTTGTGCTTGATGAGGCGCGCGCCTCGCAAGCTGCGACCGAGTAGTCGGGACTCGAGCACATCGTGCATCTGGCGCTCAGGAATCCGATCAAGCGCCGCGCGCAGCTGCATGGCGTACTGGCCGTAGTAGCTCTGAACGATGTCGATCTTAGCCGAACCGTCCGCGGAGAGCTTAACCGTTCCGACGTACTCGACGCGATCTTGTTCACCGCTAGCCGGAGTAACGATCTTCTTGAGCTTCTTGTCCGTGAGCAGGTATCCCTCGACACCCCGCACATTGGCGGGCACGTAGCCAAACGGCGCATACTTGCTGCTCAAGGTGAGCCATTGCGCACCTTTTTCTGTATCGATTCTTAAGATGGGCTGATTGTACAGCAGCGCTTCGCTGAGTTTGCCCACTGCGGGCGCCGCCAGTCGATTGCGCGCGATCACGTAGTTCGTCTTGATGCCGAGCGCCCGACACAGGGTGATGTAGCCCTTCCAGCGGTTGCCGCTCTTGTCGATGATCACGCGACGCCCGTCGTTTTCCTCCCCCTTTTCAACGTTGGCGAGAATCCACCGATACAGTTTCTTCGCGCGCGCCAGCTTCTGACTGGGGCCGAGCGGTTCGACGATCTTGCGCGCGATGCGGCGGATCCGTGGGTCGATCGGCGTCACGTCGGCGACCGAATCCGCCAGGGAACGCAGCCGCGCTTTGACCGTAACGCCCCACGCCAGCTGCACGCTGGGAAGAAACTCCGTGATCGGCGTGCTGTTCGGCTCGACCGGCGCCGCGGGACTGCGATCGACCCGCCACCGCCGCGTCACGATGCCTGGCGACTTCGTTACCTCGGGGTCGGGCACGGCGCCCCGAGTCTCGATGTCGACCTTCTTGTGAGCCGGCGTGATCATCACAAACTCGCTGCGCGCGTACGCGATGTTCTCTTCGCGGAAGAACCAGCGCGGGCTGACGTAGCGCTTACCCAGCTGGCCATCGCCGCCGGTGTAGGTCACGTGCTCGGTCTCGATGTAGTCACCGATCTCTAGGTGCGGAAACGTCACCGTCGGCTTGCCGGCCACGTACTCCGGCTCGAGGAAGCGACCGTCCTTCTTGATGACCCTCATGTGCAAGACCACGCCGCCCAGCGCGCGATGCTCAGCGAAGGCGCGAATCGCTTCCGCCGTTTGAATCCGGATCACCTGATGGGACAACATCCGACTCGACCCGTCGGCGTGTACCCACACCGCGGCGTAGTCCAACACGCGCGCCGCGGTGCCTGGCATGAACTTGCCGCTCTTTTCGTAAGCAGCGATGATCGGACCTGACTTGAGGCGGTACGGCTCGAGCTCCGTCACACCTTCGATCAAGTCGAGGGCTTCCCCTAGCGCATCTGTAGCTGCGCCCGCCTCGACCGCCGCGACCAGCGCCGCGTAAAGCGCCTTGTGGTCACCGGCCGCGTACTTGGCATCGGCCAGCGCCAGACGCGCATGACCGCTCTTGGGGTTCTTCTCGATCGCGTCTTCGAGTTTTTTCCACGACTCCTTCGTGTTGCCCGCTCGAACCATCACGTCGTGAATACGCCGCACGATATCCTTGCGATTGGGGCGGCGCTTGCCGAGGCGTTTCAACTCCTTGAGAGCGGCGTCGTAGTCCTCGCGGGAGAGGGCACGGCTCAGTCGAATCTCGCTGTCTGGATTCTTCTTGAGGATCTTCTCGACGAGCTTGTCCGACTTCGCGAACTCACCCCGATCGTCGTACAGACCGATCGCCAGGCTCATCACACTCGTGTTGTTCGGAAAGCGCTTGAGCAGATCCTTCACCGCCTCGGCGCGTTCTGGAGCCCAGCTAAGCTCTCCGTACAGTTCGACCAACGTCGCTCCGAGCGCCGGCACGTCCGGGTGCGCCTTCGCCAGCTTGCGCAGTCGGCGTACGGCGGCGGTGGCTCCCTTCTGCTCGATTTCTGCGAGCGCCAGCGCCATCTGCACCCTCCAGAGCGCCGAGTCCTTCTTGCCTGCTCGCCGTCGTAGCTCGAGCGTCAAGTCTCGGCTCTTGGCGTCGCCCAGGATCGGGTCGCGCTCGGCATAGTTTGCTGCGGCCATGAGCGCCGGACCCGTGGCCCGCTTCGGGGACTTGATCAGCGGCTCGAGCAGCATCGTGGCGACGTCGTTCTGGCCCTCAATGTAGGACAGCTCAGCGGCAACAAACCGCAAGACGTCATCACGAGGACCGACGATGCGTCCGCGCCGGACAAACTTGCTGAGCGCGTTCGGGTCGTTAAGCACCCGAGGTTTCGCCAGCGAGTACGGGGCGCTCGGATCGGCGCTCGTCTTCACGTCCGAGGGCGTCCCGTCCAGCTTTAGTACGCGCATCGACGTCTCCGGCGCGACGCTGCGCGCGAGCACGCGATGCCGCCCGGCAGGCAGCCGCACCGCCACACCGAACTTCTGCCAGATGCCCCATTTTCTTGGATCGCGGTTCAGCACTTGATGGTCGTCTATCCAAACCGCCATCGACCCCTGAATCGCCAGGATCAGCTCGCGCGGTTTCGGCAGCTCCAGATAGGTCTCCACATAGAAAACACCCGAATCGACGGGTTCGTCGACTTCCACGCTGCAGCCCGAACGCTCGGTCTTGAGCACCCGCGGTGGATCCACTCGGCCGGGCGTCGGAGCGAACCGCGGCGGCCACGGTCCGGGGTCCTCCGCCGCGAAGTGTCGGTATGAATCCGCTGACGCACCCGTGCCGAATGGCCCGGCCATGCGGACATTTTCCGCGCAGCCGTAGCTCTTGACCGCCAAGTCATCGATCTTCCCAACCGCGTTGGCGTAGTCTTCATCGATCGCCCACTCGACCAGTTCAGCGCGCGCTCGCCAACCGATCGCTCGGGGCTCGGCAATGGCGGACCGAATAAACTTCGACCAGCGGGACCAAGCCTTGGGATCCATGCCTTGCATCCGGACCGCCTCGTGTGCCGCGTACCAAGCGAACAGGTCGGTCATCGGCTCGTCGGAATCACGGGCTGCTTTGACGGTCTGCATGTAGTGCTCAACCGCCTGCTTCGAACGCCCGTGAAGCGTGTCGTCCAGCGCGCGCGCCAGGTGCGGGTGAACACCGCCACCTGATAGCTCGTCGAGGTGTTCTCGCGCCTCTCGCGCGCGCTTCGCACTGCCGCCGGGACTGAGCAGCTCCTGCAACAGCCACCGACCGGCGACGTTAGCTCGAGTGCTCGCGGGACCGAGCCGTCTGAGTTCAGCGAGCGTCGGCTGCGTCGCTCGCTTGGATTGCGAGCCAGCGCAGCCTGCGAGCAGCAGCGCTGCCGCGAGTAGTATCGCCATTCGGTACAGCACGCGCATCACTTCTTCCTCACGACGAGTCGGGGGGTGAAAGCGTTGTCAGCTGCTTGGCAGAATCGCTTCCACTCAGCGTAATCGGCCGGCTTCACCTTGGCGACCTTGACGATCAACTCGCTTACGACCGTAAGCTCATTGCCCTTTGTCGTGACCTCCACTTTGAACGAACCAAACCTCGTGGTTTGTCGGGCGGGGCGTGGCGAGCTCACAACCTTCAGGCCGGGCGGTAACTTGATGACGAACGTGTCACGGTCGGTGCCGAGCGCCGGCAGCCGCAAGTCCAGACGACGCTTGCTCAGCGAGCCGTAGTTAGGCGTCAGGCGGTAGTTAGACGTGACGGCCATACTCATCTGGTCGCCCTCAGCCCGCGCGAATGCCTTCTTGGTTGCATCGAGCTCAATACGTACTGGCTTCTCGATATCGTCCAGGTCGTTCGCCACCAGTGTCTTCGGCCCAGCCGCGAGCTGAATACCTGGAAACTCGCGCCCAAGATCCTGCGAGATGCGTTCGCGACGGGTCGATTTCGCAGCGTAGCGGCGGCGCCAGCCCGGAGCGCTCGCCCCGGACGTCTCGAACTTGAAATTGAGCTTGGCGGAACCGTCGTTCGCCAACTGCGCCGTAACAACCCGCGTGTTGATGTTCGTCTTCGGATCCGCATGCGGCAGCGTGACGAGCTTGGCGTTGCCCTTGTTCACCAACAAGCCCAGCGCACCGAGATCCATCGCGGGAAGCTCCTGCGACCCGGTGTTTTCCGCCGTTCCATCGAGGTACAGATCGAGCGAGGGAACGTACGCGATGGCGTGATCGAACGGCGCCAGACTGGCTACCTTCGATTTAAACCCGCCGCGCATCTGAGTTCGGAGAATCACAATCGTCGCCTCCACGCCTAGCTCTTTGAGCAGCGTCACGATGACCGTCGCCTTGTCCTTACAGTCGCCCCAGCCGCGAGCAACCGTCTGCACGCAGCGCCGTGGCTTGTATCCGTAGATGCCAAACTCCAGCGCCACGTAGCGGGTATTGTTAACGACCCAGCCGTACACGGCCTTCACCTTCTCGGCGTCAGTCTTAGCGTTGCCCGCGATCTTCTT
>JAUIKB010000420.1 GCA_030430975.1 Polyangia bacterium | reverse complement strand
GGCGGGGCGCAACTTACACGACAGTTGCGCTGCTTGTGAACGACTTCTTACGGCAAAAAATGACGGCATCCGTCTGGTGCCCTCCACTGTTCAGTGAGAGTGCAAATCGAGCCAGCGACGCCGACCAACTTGGCGCAGCGGTTGCTAGATGCCAAGGTGAGCCCTGTTACGCGACCGTCCGCAGAACCTTCCCTGATGCCTGAAATTGCTTAGAAATGCCGATGATTGTTGGACTTGAGATGCGGCGTCTCGGCGCCATCGCGGTTGGCGGTTGCCTCGCCATCGCCACCACCGGTTGCAAGAAGGGGCCATCGGCCGCTGGAGGCACCCCGAGCGCGTCGGCAGCCGCGTCGGCATCGTCCAAGCCAAAACCGGCCACGCCCCAGCCGATCGACCCTGCCACCGTAGCCAAAGCTGTGAATCCGAAAGGTGCGGCCCCGTATTCGGGACCGACCGGTGGCGTGAAAGGCGTTGTTACGGTCGCAGGGGACTCGGCACCGGACATGCCCGACCGTCTGAAGGGCATCAAGAAAAAGTGCGCCAAGGCGACGGCGTACTTCAAGCCGCTATTTCACGAAGGCATGGGGCGGTCGGCACCTGACGTGCTCGTCGCGGTAACGGGCTACGACGGGTACGTTCCCGCCAAACAACCGGCAGTCAAACTCGAAGCGCGAGACTGCACATGGGGGCAGCGCACCGTTGGCGTGACGTTCGGGCAGCGACTGGACATATTCGCCAAGGATGGGGACGGTTATCTCCCGCGCTTGGTCGGTGTGCGCAGTCCTGCGGTCCATGTAGCCATCCCGGGCGGGCGAGCGGTCAAGGTTCATCCCACGCGGCCAGGGCGCTTTCTGCTGATCGACACGGTGAAGACCTTCATGCGCGCCGATGTGTTTGTCCTCAAATACGCTACGTTTGACGTGACGGGTCAGTCTGGCGAGTACGAGATTCAGGGCATTCCGGTGGGCGAGGTTGACCTGAACGCGGTCATGCCGGAGACGCTGCAGTCAGCGGGTCGGAAAGTGAAGATCGAAGCAGGGAAGACCGCAGAGGTGAACCTCGAGATCGCTTTCGACAAGGAAAAGCACACGCCTAAGGCTGCCCCACCTGCGCCGGTGTCGACAATTCACTGATCTGTTGGGTCCGCCAGCTGGTCAGCCGGGCGTCGATGGCGCTCTCGACGGAGTCCTTTGGCGGCGGCAGGGGGGCTACAGCATCGAGCCACCTGCCCGCGGCTGCGGTGCCGACGCGGCGCGCCAGCAGATCCGCCAGGAGACGCACGGACAGACTGCTGAGCTGCTGGGGGTCGGCGTCCAGGTTCTTCAGGCTGGCGTTGAGTGCTGCGGAGTTACCCTCAAGCGCGGCTGCTACTGCGACAGCGACGCGGGCGTTGGAGTCGCTCGGGTCGGCGGCGAGCGCCAGCGCGCCGACCTCGTTAGCGATCCGCGCGCGACCCACGGCGGCGGCGCGAACCGCCAAGGCTGAACTGGTCATGCGAGCTGCAACGGCGGCGCGCTCCGCAGCATCGAGGTCGTCGTCCGCCAGCGCTCGGTCGACGTTCCGCAGCCTGCCCGCGGCGGCTGCTGGTTGAGTGTTGGACCGCCGCTCAGTCCGGCGAGGAGCGACCACCGCCGCGGCTCGGGCGACGAGTAACGGCTTGCCGTTGCGTTTGGCAAAGGCACTTAGAGCTAACCATCCACGGGCGAACTGCGGAGCGCGCGTGGTGACAGCTACCAACCACCGTTCAGCACCCGTTATGTCGTCGAGGCGTTCATGAACCGCGGCCGTTACCAGCGCGGCATCGAGATCGGTTGGGTCCAGAGCCAGCGCGCGCTGAACGCTCTTCAGCGCAAGCTTTGGGCGGTCATGTCGCAGCGCGCACCGTGCTCGCGCTAGATACGTGGGTTGGTAGGCCTCGTCGTTGACCAGCGCCGAGCGAAAGGCGCTCTCGGCGTTGCGGCGCGACGTACGGCAAGCGATCGCGCCCAGCCGTGTCCATAGCTCTGGGCTTTGAGGGTCTTCGTCCAGTGCTGTCTGGTAGGCGGCTTGAGCCTCGGGCCATTCCTCCCGCGCCTCGTGGTAGATGCCGCGCGCGTACAGGTAGTAGCTCGCGGAAGTGATGTAGCGACCTTCGACGAGCTGACCGTCGACGACTCGAGCCACGCTCGTGTCTTGACGTGCGCAGCCGGTTTGCAACAGCGCTAGGGCGCTGCCCCAGCACGCGAGCTGCTTGAGTCGCTTCATCGCGTGAGACTCGCCAATTCGCTCAGCAGGCGGTCGTTTTCCTCGGCCGTGCCGACGGTGACCCTGAGCTGGTGGCGCAGCCGCCCGCCGACGCGGTGAAAGCTCCGGACCAAGATGCCGCGCTCTTTCAGGGCTTCGAATACCGTTTCCGCACCGCTCTCGAAGTTCACCCAGACGAAGTTCGCCTCGCTGGGCGTGACGCTCACGCCGGCAAGCGTGCCGAGTTCGGACGTCAATCGGGTCCGCTCGCTTCGCACCTGGTTCACCAGTTCGTCAAGCGCTGGGCGGCACTGTGTCAGAGCGACTTCGGCGACAGCTTGAGACAAGGCGCTGAGGTTGTACGGCTGGCGAGCTTTGTTGAGTTCCGCGATCAGCGCGCGGTCGGCGACGAGCCACCCTACGCGAAGCGATGCGAACCCCATTTTGGAGAGCGTGCCGAGACGCGCGATATTGGGAAGGCTGCGCGCCAGCGCGCGGTAATTGCGGGGATCGCCCGCGTACGGAAGATACGCCTCGTCGACGACGAACAGGGTGTGTGGCCACGCCTCGGCCAATTCGCGGATCGTCTCCGGAGGCGTCAGCGTGCCCGTCGGGTTGTTCGGCGTCGCGACGAAGACCAAATTGGGCTGCCCGAATTCGATCGCCTTGTGCATGCTCGCAGCGTCCAGCCGCCACTCGCTATCGAGGGGGACTTCGATGACGCGCCAGCCCCGCACCTTGGCGCTCATCTTGTACATCACGAATGTGGGCGTGCTGGTAACGGCGGTCGCCGGACCGCCGCGAGGCGTGTGCGCCAGCACGGTCTGCAGCATCGCGATCACCTCGTCGCTACCAACACCGACCAGCACTTGGTCTGCGTCGGCGCCCGCGTAGTCGGCGATCGCTTTCCTTAGACTGGCTGCCCCGGCGTCGGGATAGCGGCGCAGGTCGATGTCGCGTGTCGCGGCCCGCAGTAGCTCTTGCGTGTCTTCGGAGAAGCTATGAGGCGCCTCATTGGCGTCGAGGCGTACGGCATAACGTCCCGGATCTGGCGAGTACGCCTGCATCTCACGGACGCGCGGAAGCACCAGCGCTTCGATCAGTTCCGGAGCGGTCATGGCGAGACGTCCCGGATGCGGCTCAGTTCCTGTGAGGCGGCATCCAGCGTAACGTCACCTCGTTCGCTCAGCCGCTCGGCAACCCGTTCGACCTCGTCGCCGGTCGCGCCGGCTGCCGTCGCGACGGAGCGCGCATGGAGCGACATGTGGCCGCGCTGGATGCCTTCGGTCGCCAGCGCGCGGAGCGCGGCGAGGTTCGAAGCGAGTCCTGCGCACGCGACGGTCATGGCTAAGTCTCGGGCCTCAGTGATGCCCATCAGCTCCAACGATAGCCGCGCGATCGGATGCACGCGCAGAGTCCCACCCACCGTGCCGAGAGCAAGCGGCAGCTCGAGCTGCCCGTGAAGTTCATCTTTGACGGCGCGCCAGGTCGCCAGTGGGCGGTAAACGCCGCTCTTGGCGGCGAAGGCGTGCGCGCCGGCCTCGACTGCGCGAAAATCGTTACCGGTCGCCAATACCACCGCGTCCACGCCGTTCATGATGCCCTTGTTATGCGTCGTCGCGCGGTAGGGGTCGAGTTCTGCGAAACGCGAGGCTTGCTCGATCCCCCGCGCTACGCTCAAACCGTCCCGTGTTGTGTCGGTGCTGGCACGCAGAGCAAGCGACTCCGCCCGGACTCGGCAGGTGACCCGCACGCGCCGCCGGTCGCTGAGGTTGGACAGGATGCGAAGACCGAGCGTGCCCTCCGTCAGCTCCGCGACGGTGGGCCCGATGGCTTCCGCGATCGTGTTGCACAGATTGGCCCCCATGGCGTCCACACAGTCGACCAACAGGTGCAGCACCACGGCACCGTCGCCGAGATTTCGCACCTCAAGGCCGCGCGGTCCGCCACCGCGTGCCACGAGGCCGGGTACGGCTTGCTCGGCCAACTGCAGCAACGCCGGTCCAGCTTGCTTGAGCTTTTCGCAGGCGTGCACCGGGCTAGGCACGTCGAACAGCTGAACCTGAGCGATCATCAGGTCTTCGAGCATCTCCGCGTCGAACCCGCCGGTCTCGCGGACCATGCGCGCGGCGTTGGAGGCGGCCGCGATCACGCTGGGCTCCTCGACCACCATCGGCACGAGCCGTTCGACTGAGTTCACGACGACGTTCAGCGCAATCCCGAACGGCAGGCCGTACACGCCGATGACGTTCTCGACGACCTTGTCGGCGGTCGTCGTGGAAAGCCCTGCGTTGCGAACGGTCGCGATGAGCTCTTCGAGCTCGAGTCCCGCCCTCTCTGCGATCGCTTGCCGGCGCTCCGCGATGCTGAGTCGATAGAATCCTGGAATGCGTGAGCCGGTTGTCATGGGGTCTTTCGACGGTGTACGCCGGCTGCCCCCAACTCGAGGTGCAGGCAACGGTGACCGAGGTCGATAGCAAAAGCCTCGAGCTGAGTCGATGGCGGGGTGTAGCCGACGCATAGCGTGACGTCGCCGCCGCCTGCCCCCGAGGGGACGATGACGAAGTCGTTGCCAGCTCGGTGTTGAAGGCGCCGGGTCGCCTCCGTGAGGATCGGTGCGCCAGCGGCGTCTCCCAGGTCGCCAAATCCGTCCCGCTGAGCGGCGAGGCCCCGAAGCACGCGATCCGCGTCGCCCGCCTCCAGTCCCCGGAGCGTTGAGCTGGCGGCCTCACAAAGCGGCGCCATCAGCTGGTCGTAGCGCTGAGGCGGAAGTGCCCGAATAAGTCGCAGCATCTCGGAGGTCTTGACCGACGAGCCGGCGAACCACACCTGCACGTGCAGCGCCGGCGGCCACGCCAGGCGCTGGATTTGCAGTTCGGACTCGACGAGCCTCGCCGCGAGCGTGCCGCCGAAGCTAGCGGCCGCGACATCAATGCCGCTACCGCCTCCCTGCGCGACCCGGTGGGCGTGGCGCGCGCGTTGAAACAGGCGCTCTACGACCGGGTCGGTTGGCATCGGGTTGGCCGAGAGTTCAGGCTCGAGAGCGCCCAGCGAAGCAACCACGATGGCGGCGCTCGAGCCAAGCCCGAGCTTGTGGTCGCCGTCCCGTAGTCTGCTCGCATCGAACCACGGAGGTGTCTCAAGCCCCGCCGCGCGGACTTCTTCGGTAATGAACGCAGCCGGCCGCCGGGTATCAGCCACGACGTACCGGTCGACCGCCGTCACGATCGCCGGCGCGCCTTCGAGCACCGAGTAGGCACCGGACAGCACCAGTTTGCCGGGTGCGGCGGCCCTCATTGCGGCGATTCGTCCGGGCAGAGCCGGGCGTCATCGCCGGGGTCGCTCACGACGACCTGTGTCACCCCCGTGACGTCGTGCAACGCGGTCGAGACTCGGTCAACGTCAGCACTGCGGGCGAGCACCTTGACATGGGGTCCCGCATCCATCGTGAAGTACGCGCCGACTCCGTCGTCGCGAAGCGCCCGCACACAGCGGATCGCGCC
>JAUIKB010000419.1 GCA_030430975.1 Polyangia bacterium | reverse complement strand
GCGCCGCTTCCGGTGATAAGCATCCTGTTCCCTCACAGGACGTACGATGAGTTCAAGCAGAACTCGAACGACTTCATGGAAAGCATGGCAAACCCGGAAATCGGCGGGTTCTTCACGATCATGCGCGACGGGGGCGGTAGCCGCGCGAACAACATCGTCAAGGTCGTTCGGACACGGTTCTCGAAGATGTACATTATCAAGTGGCGCGTCTCGTGCGTCGCCCCGAGCGTTACGCAAACGTTCGGGCTGGCGTTCAGCCGCACTACTCCCCAGGTAGCCGGCGACAACACGTTCAAGGACGTGCCGATGGGCATCGATCCCAGCACGTGGCCGCTCGACGTGAACGTCCAGTACACGAAGGACACCGTCAAGCGGGCAGGCGGCGTCTACCCCACCGGCAAGTTCAAGGTGTACGGCAACTTCTGCTGGGGGGGCGATAAGAGCCGCGCGGAGGTGTATTTCTTACCCGCCGGGCAAGCCCCGCCGAAGGACCTTGGCGGCGCCGACATCGACAAGGCAAAGCGGACTCAGCAGCAGCTGATCGCGATGGGCATGCGTGGAAAATCCCTCGAAGCGACCGATACGTTCGTCGAATTCGAAGCGCCCGACAAAGAGAAGCTCATTCACGGCTCCGGCGACTCCGGAGTCGCGCGCGTCATCATCTATGACAATAAAGCGCGACGCACCAGCGGTGTGACTGCGGACAGCATCCTCGAGGTCAAGGCCGTTCCGAAACCGCTTCCGCTGCTGTGGATTCTCGGCGGGCTGCTCGCGTTGACGATCGTAGCGCTGCTCATCGTCGTCATCATCCGCTCCGGCGGAAACAAGCGGGGCGGACCGCCGCAGCAGCGTCCGGTTGTGGCTGGCCCCCCACCGGGCGGATACCCACCGCCTGGCGGCTACGGTGGGCCACCACCCGGCGGCGGATACGGGGGCCCGCCGCCCGGCGGCGGCGGATACGGGGGTCCGCCAGGCGGCGGATACGGGGGACCACCACCCGGCGGCGGCGGATACGGAGGTCCGCCAGGCGGCGGCGGATACGGCACCCGAGAGGAATCCCCCGGCCCAAAAGCGTGAGCCCGGAGTTCATGTACGGGGGTAAACCCGTGCAGTACGGCATCACCAACCAAATGGCGGCGGTCGAGAAACCGCCGCCCAACCCCTACGGGCCCAAGCACGACGCGACGATTCACGGGCGGGAAGGCAAGTTCCACATCCCGCCCGGTTGGGAAGTGAAAGCCGGACGGGACGGTAACCAGTGCGGCATTTGTCTCGACCACGACCGGGTGTCAGCAGTGCATGCCACGCTCAAGTTCGACAACTGGCAGCTGCTGGTCCGGGACGAGGCGAGCAACAACGGAACCTACGTCGATGACCGACAGCTCACTCCGGGACAGTGGGCGATCGCCCCGCCCGGCTCCACGCTCCGCATCGGTCCGGCGCTGTTCAGCGTAAACGTTCCACCCCGACCGCCGGGCGCATGACAGGAGCTGGCAACATTCTGAAAACCGAGGTCGCTCTGCTGAGTGACCCCGGGCGCGATCCAGCCAAGCAGGTTAACGAAGACTCTTGCACCTACGTTGACGCACCGATCGGACGTGTGGCGATCGTGTGCGATGGCATGGGCGGGCACGCCGGCGGGCAAGACGCCAGCCAGCTCGCACAGCGTGTCATCGTCCAGGCGCTGTCGTCCGCGCCCGCAGACGCGAACGTACCCGCACTGTTGAGCCGAGCTATCGAAGCCGCCGCCCGCGACGTTTACAGTTTGGGGGGCTCAGCGCCTCCCGACGCCAGACCTGGTTCGACTTGCGTAGTTTCGGTCGTGAATGCGCGCGGCGCGTTCATTGCACACGTCGGGGACTCGCGCGCGTACCTGATTCGCGGGCCCCGCGTGACCAGACTCACCGTCGACCACTCAGTCGTGGCTGAATTGGTCGCCCGAGGCGTGCTGGATCCCGCTAAGGCGGCTGACCATCCAGAAGCGAACCAGATCACGCGAGCACTTGGTCCCGACGCCACCGTGCTTCCCGACGTTCGCAACGAACCGGTGCGACTGGCTCAGGACGACGTCCTGCTCCTTTGCTCGGATGGTTTGTCCGACCTCCTCGATGACGAGGAATTCGCAGCCCTCACGGAGGCGCAGATCAACCTCGGCCTCACGACGCTGGTCCAGGCGCTCGTCTCGCTCGCCAATGAGCGCGGCGGCCACGACAACATCACCGTGCTGCTGATTCACGCGCTCGAACCGTCCGATGACGGCGGCATCGACGCGTTTCAGCAGGTTACGGTGCCGGGTGAGGCCGTCTCCAAGACGCTGGCGCTGGACGCCCCACCGCCCGTGACGGAGCGCGCCCCGCGCGTCGGCCACACCGAGCTCATGGACGCGCCGGCCGCAACCGAGCGCGCGCCGGTGCCCACCGTCATCGCCGACCCACCCCGGCCTGCGACTTTAGCGCGCAGCCCCGTGCACGTCGCCCCGCCAGTGCACCGCAGTCGGCGCCATGTTTGGATCGCTGCGCTCATCACGCTCGCATGCCTGCTCATCGCGATATTGGTCTGGGCGGTGCGATCCCGCCGGGGACACGACCTTGACGACGACCCGCCACCGCCACCGCCGCAGCCCACGCAGCCGGATAAACCGGCTTCAGCAAAGCCGCCGCCAGCACCGAAGCCCACCGCGAGCGAAACGGAGCTCGTGATCGAAGACACGCCGGACGACCCGCCGGAGCCGACACCATCTGCTCAACCCACGCCGTCAGCGACACCATGACGCAGCGGTTCGCGGGGATTTCCTCGATTCCGGACGGTGGCCATTCCCATCAACCGGCCGCTTTGATAACTACTTGAAACCACCATGATCGTCGGATTCGGCAAACAGTCCATCACCATCGGGAGCGGCCCAGGCTGCGACATCCAGCTGGGGGGACCGGGCGTCGCGCCCGAACACGCCCGGCTTCAGCATGGCGGTGACGGTCAGCTGGTATTCATCGATAGCGGCGCCGGACAGAGCTTCGCCAACGAACAGCCGATCGGACCCGGCACGCCGGTACCGTTCGACTTCCGAACCCAGTTCCGCGTCGGGCAGACGCCCGTCCCGAACGCGCATCCCGCCATCAGCTTGATGGTGATGCAGAAAGGCAACGCGCCGATCACGCCAGGCGCGATTACGTTCGGACGAGACCCGGCCCGAGCCAACATCGTGCTGCAGCACGGCAGCGTGTCAGGTGCGCACGCCACGATTGGGCTGCAGCCGCTTAGCGTTACCGACGTCGGCTCGACAAGCGGAACGTGGCTCGGCCAGGAGCGCCTGGTGCCGAACACCCCGCGCAACGTCGAACCCAACGCACTTGTGGCGATGGGCCCGGTGCCGGTTCCGATCGGGCTGGTTCAGCAGCTCGCCCAAGCGCTGGGCGCCGCCCCACCCGCTGGAGCCGCCGCACCAGCGCCGCAGCAAGCCGCAGGCGGCCGACGAGCCAAGCACAAGACGGTTATCGGCCAAGTTCAGATGGCCGCGGGCGGCCCGAACTTCAAGACCATCGGGCGAACACCCGACAACGACATCAGCATCGAGCACGCGCAGGTCTCGAGTAAGCACGCCCTGCTCCACAAGGTGAGCGGCCAGCTGTTCCTCGAGGACCGCGGCAGCGCGAACGGCACCTACGTACGCGGGCAACGCATTCCGTCCGGACAGAAGGTCCCCGTCCAAAACGGCGAGAAAGTCTTCATCGGCCCGATGCCGCTGTTGATTCAGACCGACGGCGACAACGACGTGGCCCTCGTCGTGCACGACGAGGCTCAGTGGGCCGGGCGACCGCTGTACGAAATCGAAGCCTGGGACCTCATGATCCAGGTGCGCGATCGAGACAACCCGAGCGAAATGAAGGTCCTGCTCGACCACGTCTCGTTCAAGGCGATGCCCGGCGACCTTATCGCCCTGATGGGACCCAGCGGCGCGGGCAAGACAACCCTGCTGTTGGCCCTCAACGGCTATATGCCGCCGTCTGGCGGACAGGTTCGCATCAACGGTGAGGACCTGTACGCGATCTATGACGCGCTGCGCGGCTCGATCGGCTACGTGCCGCAGGACGACATCGTGCACCCGGAGCTCACCGTTTGGGAGGCTGTCCGGTACAGCGCGAAGTTTCGCCTACCCCCTGACTATTCCGATGAGGAAATCGATCGCCGTGTAGACACGACGCTTGCTCAGCTGGGCCTCGAGGGCGTCAAGCATCTCGAGATCGGCAAGCCCGAAAAGAAGGTGCTCAGTGGCGGTCAGCGCAAGCGCGTCAACATCGCCCTTGAGCTGGTGACCGACCCGATCATCATGTTCCTGGACGAGCCCACCAGTGGCCTGGCGGCCGACGACACAACCGCGCTCGTTCAGCTGCTCAGCGACCTAGCTCGTCAAACCGGCAAGACGATCATCACCACCATCCATCAGCCCGCCAAGGACGAGTTCGAAAAGTTCAACCTTGCGCTGATCCTCGGCGTGGGTGGCATCCCGATCTTCTACGGACCCACCAACCCAGACGCCTACCGGTTCTTCGGCAGCTTCAACGATCGCCTCGGGCAACCCAACGACATCGATAACCCGCGCGACATGTTCGACCAGTTGAACAAGCGTGAAGGCCCGGTGCTGGAAGCTCTGCGGGCACAGAACCCGCAAGCGACGAGGCAACACGCTCGGCAAGCGGCAGCACGAGAGTGGAACGCGGAGTTCTTCAATCCCCAGAATCCGACATTCCAAACCATGTATTCCGGTCCCCGAGCGGTCGGCACGGGGTCCAAACACCAGGGCGTCCAACGCACTCGCCCAAAAACCAAAGGCCAGTTTCGACTGCTCTTCAGCCGCTACTTCAAGACCAAGATGCGCGACCGCGGCGGCACCGCGATCATGTTCCTGCAGGCGCCCATCATAGGCGTGCTGCTCGCGCTGGTGTTCGGCGGTCAAAAGGACGCCATCCCCTACTGGTGTCTGGGCGCGCTTCAGGAACTCTCTAGGAAGGCGGGCGAGGCCGCCGGCGGCAACGACGTGCTCGCCAACATGCCGACGACACCCGACAACTCGGGAGCGATCAACTTCCTAGTCGTGTCGGCGGTCTGGTTCGGAACCAGCAATGCCGCGCGAGAGATCGTGACTGAGCGCGCGATCTATCTGCGCGAGCGCATGGTGAACCTGAAGCTGTTCAACTACGTGTTCAGCAAGTTCGTACTGCTCAGCATGTTCTGCGTCGTGCAGTGCTTCGTCCTGCTCGCGATCGTGTTCTTCGCGCTCGGGTTCAACGGTGGCCTGCAAGCCTTTGCGATCGAGTTTGGGATCCTCGTCGCCGTCGCGATGAACTCGGTCGCCGTGGGGCTGCTGCTCAGCACGCTAGTGTCGAGCGCCGAAGCAGCGATGGCGCTGACGCCGATCGCGCTAATCCCTCAGGTCGTCCTAGGCGGGCTGATGGTCCCGATGACCACCAACGAGCTGCTGAAGTGGCCGATGTACATCATGCCGGCTCGGTGGGGGTTCGAGGGCGTCGTCGGCCAAGAACGCGCAGCCATCGCGGACAACCCCGCCTGGGTCATCGACTTAAAGAACGGCAAATCGGCATCGGAGTACTTCCTGCAAGACGGCAAGTTCCGCTGCGCAGAGGCGCAGATCGCCGCGGAGAACTTCAACGGCGCGTGGGGATTTGTCTACTGGGATCAGATCTGGCTTCCGCCGGCTGTGCTCGGCACGATGATGC
>JAUIKB010000418.1 GCA_030430975.1 Polyangia bacterium | reverse complement strand
TCCCGGCGCAGCTGCACACATGCCTCAACGTCGGACGGGCCCAACCGACGAACGAACGCTCTGGACTTCATACGGCATGGTAACGCGGTAAGAGCCTTGAAGCATCCCAACGTGATAGCGTCATGATCATGAAGGTGCCATTCAGGATCGTCGTCCCGTTCGTGCTGTTCTGCGTGTCCTGCGGGGCTGCAAACGAAACCGCGCCCCCCACTGCCGCCGGTCCAACTCCTGGCGGAGCTGGCCAAGAGCCATTGGAGACAACGGCTGGTCCATCCGACCCCGTCGACTCGACCGAACCTGTCGTTTCGCCGCCTCCGCCCGACTCGAAGGCTCAGCAAGCAGCCCCTCCGCCGCCCGACTCCGGCAAGCCGGTCGCAGGTTCGAAAAAGGGCGTGTGCTGCACTCCATCCGGCGCCGCTCCACAGGGGCCCGATCCGTACCAAGCCTGCATCGCAGCGGGCGGAAAGCGCTGGGGCACACCCGGCTGCGGACAGCGTGCCGATGGGTCGTTCATCGCCCCGCCGCCGTCAGCTAGGCGCTAGCCCCGCGGTGATACGCAGAGACTACTGCCAGCCTTGAGGGGCGGCCCTTAGCGCGCGACGCTCAAAAGCGCTGCATGCCAGTTCCAATTAGCGTCGACGGGTAGACCTGGCGCCGCACAAGAGCATGACGAGTGCTTGCTCACGCTGAAGTCCGGTTCCGCGCTTGGCGACGCCGCCACGGACGATGGCGGCGCCGGCGCGGCGGCGCTGGGAAGCGCGCTTGGGGACTGTTCCGATACCGGGACGGCTTGACTCGCTCGACCGACAATCGGCGTGCTCAGCGCCACGACCACGAACGCGGCGAAGCTGGGAGCTCGGTGCATGATCCGTGGGTAGCCGAGCCCGCGAACGGTCACAACCCGTACACAAGAGGCTGATCAGCGTCGTGCCCTGCTTGGGCCGCGTCCGCCGGCCGCCGCCTTTTCGGCACCCCCGCGAAAAAGATCACTTCGCCTGTCGTGACGCCCCCGAGACCGACGTCTGTGAGGTGAGGCCCCACCGTGGGAGCCCGAACAAGGAGACAACAGCATGACCGCCGCATTCGTATGGTTTCACAACAACAGTGGCGCCCCGGAGCAATCCAAGCAGTTCTACGAGAAGCTTCTGGGCTGGAAGTCCGCCGAGGGGCCGCCCGGGATGACCATGTTCGCGGGCCAATCCGGCCCCTACGCGGGCTTGGGAGAGAAAGACGGCGACGCTGGGTGGCTTCCGTATGTTCAGGTCGACGACGTCGACGTCGCGACGAGCGATGCCGTGAAGCTAGGCGCCGCGCTGGTGAAACCAAAGAGCCGCGGTCCGGCTGGCGAATTCTCGGTCGTCCGCGATCCGGGCGGCGCCGCGCTCGCACTCTGGCAAAAGGCGTAGGGGCCAGCGACATGAGCCAGCTCAAGTACCCGTTTCGGAGTGCACGCGTCAACGTCACCGGCCATTCGATTCACTACGTCGAACACGGCACCGGCAAGCCGATATTATTCCTGCACGGCAATCCCACTTCTTCATACTTGTGGCGAAACGTGCTGCCTCATGTTGCATCTCGCACCGGGCGGCGGGGGATCGCGATGGACTTGCTCGGGTTCGGGGAATCCGACAAGCCAGGCGACGTCCGCTACACGCTTGAGCTGCACGCGAACATCATCCGCGACTTCATCGAAGCGCTCGACCTGCGAGACATCGTTCTCGTCGCCGACGATTGGGGTGGCCCGCTCGGCATGCACAACGTGGTGGCTCAACCCGAGCGATTTCAGAGTGTGATCCTAATGGAGACCTTCCTGTGGTGCTTCACGTTCGAAGACGACTTTGAGCCGAAATTCCGAATGCCGTTTCGGATGATGCGCGGGCCGCTCGGATACGTGTTCGTCCAAATGATGAACATGATGATCAAGAAGGTCATTCCCGAGCACTGCGCGATCACCGACGAAGGTATGCAGCACTACCTCGACGCCATGCCGACCGTCGCCTCTCGTCGCGCGATGCGTGAATTCGTCCGCCTGAACCCGTTGCACGGCAAGCCGCAACACAGCGTTGATTTTATGGAGGCTATGCGCGCAAAACTACCGCAACTCAGGCTACCGGTCAGCTGGATCAAAGCGACGCCGGGAGTGGTTCCGAGTGACGACTACCCGCCGTCATTGCGCAAGCTCGACGAACTCAGACAGATGATCCCACACATGCAGCTCAAGGAGTTCGGTCCCGGACATCACTTTCTGGCGGAAGAGAATCCTGGTCGCGTGGTGGAGCTAGTGACGGAGGCGATCGCTGAGCTAGGCTTGAGTCGCAACGGCGCTTCCGCCTCGGAGCGCTCGATCGACACGCCGTGACCTACGCCCTACTGATCTATCGGACTAGCGACAAGCCCGTCACCGAGGCCCAGGTCGAGCGGGCGCTCGATGGCCATCGGGCCGTCCAGGATGAGGCGGCGAGCCGCGGTCAGTTGCACGCCGTCGCTCGACTCGGCGACCGAACGGCTAGCAAGGTCGTCCGCCTTCACGACGGCGCCCACAGCGTGACCGACGGTCCGTTCGTCGAGACTAAGGAGTGGCTGGTCGGCTTCTACTTGGTGGACTGCGACGACGAGGCCGAAGCGATTTCACGCGCCCGCACCATCGCACCGGGTCACGAGTACGTGATCGAAATCCGGCCGGTTACGTGGCGGTACCAAGCGTAAGTGTACGGAGAGTTACTGCGCGAGCTCTATCCGCGCGTCCTTGCCAAGACGTTGGCCATGACGCGCGCCTTACCGGACGCAGAGGACGCCGTGCAGGATGCGCTCGAGCGGGCCCTCACCACTTGGCCACGCCAGAGGCTGCCCGAATCACCGGAAGCCTGGCTCGTCACCGTAGCCGCGAACGCTTACCGTGATCGCTTTCGGCGCGCCCGACGCGAAGAGCTCCACGAAGATGCGCTGGAAGCTCTGGCTCAAATGAGTCCCTACGCCCGCATTGCCGTCGGCGATCGCGACGTCGCGCGCGGCTGGAAAGACGAGTTGCTTCGACTCCTGTTCGCAAGCTGCCATCCGGCGCTGGCTCCTGGCGAGAGTGCTGCGCTCGCGCTTGTAACGGTGGTCGGGCTGTCGACCAGTGAGGTCGCGCGGGCGTTTGTTGTGGCTCCACGCACCATGGAGCAACGCCTCACGCGCGCACGGCAGCGGCTCCGAGCGCGCGGCGACTACGTCGGGGCGGTCCCAGAGGCGTCTGCGGAGCGCGTAGACGCGGTGTTGCGAACGATTCACCTGCTGTTCAACGAGGGTTATTGGTCAGGGGACGACGCCGCGCCGATCCGTAGCGACCTATGCCGGCTTGCGCTCGGGTTGGCGCGATCGCTCGCGGAAGCGTTTCCCGGCCACCCCGAAGCGCTTGGGCTGCTCGCGCTGCTGACGCTGCATGACGCTCGACGCGATGCGCGTCTGGATGCGGGCGGGTCGCCCGTGCCGCTGCCGGAACAGGACCGCTCGCGCTGGGACACCGATGCGATCCAAGTCGGTCTCACGACGCTGGACGCGGCGCTCGGGCTGCAGCGCCCCGGGCCGCTGCAGATCGAGGCAGCCATCTCCGCTGTGCACTGCCGCGCGCGGTCGGCCGATGACACTGACTGGAACGAGATCGCCGCGCTCTATGGGTTGCTCGAGACATACCGACCCACGCCCGCAGTGCGCGTCAATCGCGCTTTCGCGCTGGCGCAGGCCGAAACGCCAAGCGCAGGTATGGCGCTGCTGGATGCATCCGACATCGACCTCGGGGCTTATCCGTACCTGCACTTGGTGCGCGGCGTCTTGCTCGCCGAGCTCGGTCAACTCGACGAAGCGGCCGAGGCTCTGAGGCAGGCTTCGCGACACGCACGAAATGATCACGAGCGCCGTCAGATCCGCGATCGGCTCGAGCAGCTAGCTCGCCGATCGTGATTTGGCCACGTCGAACGCGACTAACGCGACCGCGCTGATGCCGAGCAAGCCTGCAACGCTCACGCGCCAGCGGCCGCCATCGGCGTCAGCGCTGTGCCAAACGCCGCACTTTGTTCGGCTGACGTCAGATCAACGATTTCGCCGTGCGCCGGAATCAGGCGATCCAAAGACGCGGCGAGTTCGATCACCGCCCGTGCGCTGGCCGCCGCCTCAGCCTTGTCATCCACC
This sequence comes from Polyangia bacterium, assembly GCA_030430975.1. Classification (GTDB taxonomy): domain Bacteria; phylum Myxococcota_A; class Polyangia; order Polyangiales; family Polyangiaceae; genus JAUIKB01. The sequence goes on along the minus strand of JAUIKB010000418.1, from coordinate 1,575 downwards.
AACGCGCGAATCAAACGGCTCTGCGCGCAGCGACGGTGCGCCCCGGCCATCCGTAGGACCAGCCCTGTCATCAAACCGCTGAATTCCCGGATATTGAACACGAAGTCGGTTACGACCAGCGATCGACTCGGGCCGTGGACGAATATGTGTTCGGCGATCTTGCGCATGCCGCAGATCGCGAAGCAGCTCAGGTCGTCATCGATCGGCTGCCCCGCGGACAGCGTTCGTCCGGCAGGTAGGTCCGAACGCTTATCGGCTAGGCCAGGCGCCAAATGCAGAGTCGCGTCGGGGTATCGCTCGGCCCAGTCGCCGATGTACGTGTGGTGGAACAAGTTGGGCGCGATGAGGTGCGCAACCGGTCCGAGTTCATCCAGCTGTTCAAACAACTCGCCGGCGTTGCCGAGCGGCGCGTGAACGATCAACTCGCCTTTGCCTGTGCGAAATACGACCGTGCGGGCTGGAAACCGCACGAGGCCTAGCGGCGCCAGATCAAAAGCCGAATCGATGGAAAAGACGTCGGGTTGGACCAGTTCGATGCGCACCATACAGTTAGTCAACCACTATTGACTATCTTGGTCAAGTACAATTGACTAACCTGTCGGCTTCCGCGAGACTGGCAGGAATGAAGAACACGCGCACCGCCCCAACGGTCGCTGAACTCGAGGTGCTCAAGTCACGCAGCATCGCCCAACGCACGATGCGCTGCGGACGCTTGATCAACGAACTCGGCTTTGAGGCCGCGCAGCGCGCAAACCCGGACCTGCGTCCGGCGCATCTATCGCTCATGCCGTATCTCGAACACCATGGCAGCCGCATCACAAACATCGCCGAACGCGCCGCGATCTCCAAACAGGCCGTGTCCGTGTTGGTAGCCGAGCTCACTGAAATGGGCATCCTTGAGGCCGTGCCTGATCCGTCGGATGGAAGAGCAAAGCTGATTCGCTTTACAACCTTGGGTCGTTCGGAGATCGCCCGTGGACTTGCACTGCTGGCGGACATCGATACCCGAATCGAGACAACCCTGGGTGCGGCGCGCAGCCGAGCGCTGCTCAAGGCGTTGGCCGAAATCGACACATTGCTGACACCCAGCGACTAGTCATTTCGAAGTCGCGGAGGTGCTTGGATATCCGGCGCCCCCGCCGTATGCGTCTACTCGCGCGTCGCGATCAATCGAGCCGAGACGCCTGAGACCTATGCAAAGCAACTTGATCTCAGACCTCGCCATCGTGTCGATGGTCGCGGCGGTCACCGGCATGGTCAGCCGACGGATCGGACAACCGACGATCCTCGGCTACCTGTTCGCGGGATTGATCGTCGGGCCGTACATCCCGGTCCCGCTGTTTGCCGATCCGCACCGGATGCAGGAACTCGCGGAGGTTGGCGTCGTTCTCGTCATGTTTGCCGTCGGGCTCGAGTTCAGAATGCGACGACTGCTCGAGATCCTGCCCGTCTCCGGGCTCACCGCCGCCGCGCAGATTGGAGCGCTGTGGTGGGCTGGCTACACGGTGGGTTCCAGCCTCGGATGGACCAACGTGGCGAGCATTTGCCTCGGCGCGACGGTCGCGATCTCGAGCA
>JAUIKB010000417.1 GCA_030430975.1 Polyangia bacterium | reverse complement strand
CTTCTTCGAAACGCACGCACTCGAACGCCTCCAGGTCTAGCACTGCGCGTGCTTCGGTCGCGCTCGCGTTTCGGTAATGCTCAAACTCCGCGGGTCCCGCCTCCGCAGTCATCGCTTGAGCGTCCGATCGGAGCAGGCCGTAGGCAACGTTGTCCACGACCAGCAGCGTTCCGCCGGGGCGAAGTCGGCGCGCGAGCGAACCCAGCGAGGCTTTAGGGTCGACAAGATGATTGAAGCTGCGCAGCACCAGTACGCAGTCTAACTCGTCGTCGACGTCACCGAGCCATTCCTCGAGTGTTCCGACGAAGAACCGTGCCCACGGGAATCGGCTTTGCAGGACCTGCACGCGCGCCGCGTCCGGTTCGATGCCCGTATACTGCAGTCGTCCCACGATCGCAGCGTCGGCCATCTCGGCTACATAGTCGCCCGCGCCACACCCCACGTCGACGACTTGACCCGTCAGCTGCCTGAGCCGACCACGCACGCGGGCATCGTCGCGCTCGAACGCCCCCGTGCGACTACCACGATAGCAACCCGGGCATTCGGCGCGTTCTACGCACGCCTCGCACTCAGCCAGCAGGCTGAGCTTGCGTAGGTCGCGTGCAAAGTCATCTGGTGCACGCTTCCGTGATACGTCCACGTACAGCTGCCCGTGAACATGCTTGGTCGTGCGAATCTCGTCATCGCTGAAGTCGCTGGTCGTGGTCCGAAAACAGCGCATTCGATCGCGAAGGCGAACGATGACCTCGCGCTCGGGCCGCTCGGGTTTGGAGGCACCTAGCAGCGGACAGCGCGTCTTCGGCGGCCGCTCGATGTCCCGGAACGGAACGAGATTAAACGAGTTTGAACGAAGCCGCGGGGATACCGTCATGATGCCCTAGTGCACCAGGAATCTAGCAGAAACCACGGCTTCAGGCAGGCCGCGCCGGCGGACTGACCTGGGAGGCGATCAAACAGCCTTCACACTACTCGTGTCCGCCCTCGACACTAGCGCCCAACGCATAGTTCGCCAGCTCGTCGGCAATCTGAGCATCTGTAAAGTCACCCTGCGCCGTGAGTCGGACGATGTAGGCGCTGTCCGTCTTCTCAAGCTCGAAGCTGGCGTACGGCTCGTACATCTTGACGGCCGCGTCCACCGCTTTGCCCGAATACAGATCGATAGGAAAGACCAGCTCCACAGCTATGCCTTTTTTTCTGGATCGGAATCTTTTTTCGCATCCGCCGAGCCGTCGGCTGCGTGCTTCTCAAGCGCTTCGGCGGGGTTCTTCTTCTTGTACTTGTCTTCCCACGACTGTGCGATGCCGAGCGGGTCTTCGAAAGCCGTGTCGTCGTCGATATCCATATCCATCAGATCATCGAGACCAGGCGGACCCGCAGCACCCGCTAGGGCGCGCGTGGTAATCTGCTCGACAACGGTGCGATTCTCTTCCGTGATCTGACGCCGCCACGCCTGTCCCAGAAGCTCGTTCTCGAATTCGCCGGCCAGCTGCTGCAGGTCACGCTTCACGCCCGGCTTGAGCTTAAGCCGGACGGAGACCTGCTTGTCTGACGGACGATCCAACTTGACGTAGCAACGATCGATGAAGATGTACGCTGCGCCGTAGAGAGCGTCGCGCGGATAGAATTCATCGTCGACCGTGAGCACTAGCTCATCGTCGCCAAGCTTGGCGTTCACCTCTGACATCAAAGGTGTTTTCTAGGCGCCGCGGCGTGATGTCAAGCGAAGCCGCGGTCTTCGCACGCACAGCGTCCGCACGCTGACAGATGGGGCAAAGCCACGCAGGCCCCCGCACCGAGTGCGGATATGCTGAGCGCTGCCTTTAGCTCGCACGTTGCCACAGACCGGTCCACCCAACCCGGTCTGGGCCTGCCAGGCTAAGAAACTTGATCTGCCTGACTAGTTCAGGTCTGCCTGACTAGTTCAGGTCTGCCTGACTAGTTCAGGTCCGCCTGACTAGTTCAGGTCCGCCTGACTAGTTCAGGTCTGCCTGACTAGTTCAGGAAACGGATTGTGAACTGGTTGCAGTCCGCCGGGGAACCAGCCCCCGATATCGTATCGCGCGTGACCTTGACGATGAGCGAGCCCGGATCGGGCGTCTGATCCGTGCATGGCCCGTTCGGTGAACCGCAAGGCGACGGATTGTCGTAGTCCGCCTCCCACAGCTGCAGACCGGAGCTGCCGGTGCCCGAGCCGTTGGGTCCGTTGCCGTTGCAGGTAATCGCCGTGCTGCAGCCCTGAGTGATCTCGAAGCTGTAGCCGTTGGCCGCCGACTGGCCAGTCAGCTCGACTTGCCAGTGCCGGCCCTCGTTCGAGCCCGACTGGGACGCCGTGACCGCGAAGTACAGCGACTGCCCCACGTTCGTGATGCGGCCGGTGATACCCGAAGTTCCCACCGGAAGAGCGGTCGCACCGCCGCACGTCGAACCACCGCCCGAAGTGACGCAGCTCGAGCCTTCGCAGCCGTTGCAGATATTGTTGTCAGAATCCACCGTGTTGGTGGGGCAGTTGATCGTGCAACCGCTAGCGCCGTTGCATGCGACGCTCCCTGCGCCGGGTCCAGTGATGGTGTTGCCGGGGCAGTTATTCAGCAGAGCGCAGCTGAGTGTCGCGCCGCCCTCATCCGTGCTGCCGTCGCAATCGTTGTCCTGGCCGTCGCAAATCTCGGGAAGCGATCCCGGTGTGATCGTGCTCTGACACTTCGGCGTGCCCGCGTCGCAGAACCGCGTACCGGCGGCGCAGACGCCGTTCGCACCCGATACGGTACAGGCGTCTCCGTTTTGAGGATCGGACTCGTCGATCTGCCCGTCGCAGTCGTTGTCGAGGTTGTCACAAATCTCCGTAACGGAGCCAGGTGCGATCTGCTGGACACACGCGGTCTGGCCACCTGACTGACACTCCAAGATACCGTCGCGGCAAATCCCGTTTGCACCAGACACGGTGCACATGCCACCGCCGCCCGGATTGCCTTCGTCGACCTGCCCGTCGCAGTCGTCGTCCTGGTTGTTGCAGACCTCGGCGACGGTGCCGGGCTGGGTGAATGGCAAACACTCGATACTGCCCGAGGCGCACGACGTCACACCCAGCGCGCAGATGCCCGAGAAGCTTGTGGTGCAACCGACATTTCCGCCCGGATTCCCGTCATCCACGCTACCGTTACAGTCGTTGTCGAGCCCATCGCACAACTCGGGTCCCGAGACGTTTGGATCGACGAAGCATTGAATTGCGCCGTTGATGCAACGCTCGACACCGTCCCGACAGACGCCGACCTGGCCGGCCTTGACGCAGTCGGCACCGCCACCGGGATCGCCTTCGTCGACCTGGCCATTGCCGTTGTCATCGAAGCCGTTGCAAATCTCAGGCTGGCCGTTGCCACCTACGCCGCCACTGCCGCCGCTGGAACCAGCCGAACCGCCTGAGCCGCCAGACGCGGAGCTTCCACCCGATCCGGCGTTGCCACCAGAACTCGAGCCCGAGCTGCCACCGGTACCACCCGAGGTTGAGCCGGAGCTACCACCGGAGCTGCTGCCAGAGCTACCACCCGACGCGCTGCTGCCACCCTGCCCGCCACTCGTCGAGCCGCCGGTCGTGCTTCCGGCGGTGCCGCCTTGCGGGTTGATACCGCCAACCCCGGCGGCGTTCCCGACGGCCCCGCTACCGCCACCGCCCTGTCCCGCGCCGCCCTGGGAGGGGCCTGTCGCCGCCTCTCCACCGGATGCGCACGCGCTAGCGAGCCCGCCAAGTACGGTTCCCAGTGACCCAACGATGATGAAGCTACGAGTGATGCGAAGGACTGACATGGGTGTTACCTCAGATTTGCGTGGAGCACAGAATCCGTATTGCTACGCGATAGCGGCCAAATCGGCTGCGAAAGATGGTGAACGGGAAGAAGCAGCCTCTGACGAGACCGCGCCGGAAAGTACGGCGAGGCGGACGGGCCGCGCGAGCGAGGATTGCGCTGGCGGAACGAAACGTCCGACGCCAGCGAACCGAAAGTCAGGGTGATCGACGGGTGAAACGGCAATGCCGAGCGCCTGGGCCACCTGAGTCGCCTGGCGGAGTCGGGGCGCTAGCAGCGCCGAGGGGGCGCTGTACCCATGCGGCGCGCTGCCGGCGCGCCCGATCGCGCGCACCGGAGAGAATCGCACGACCTCGGCCCGCAAGGCCTGCGCCAGCCTGGGAAACTCAGCCAAGTGGCGATAGTTGCTACGCGTTACGACCACGTTGACAGCGATGGCGACTCGCTCAGCCAACAGCGCGCGCAGGCCTCTGACGGTCTCGCGGAAGCTGCCGGGCGAGGCCGTGTGGTAATCGTGCATCGCCGTCGCGGTGCCGAAAAGCGCAACTTCGACGCCGTCCAACCCGGCTTGCTTTGCGAGGCGTGCTCGAGCCGGGTCGCGAAAACAACGAGCGTTGGTCTGCAGCCGGACTGCTCGGGCGCCGCGCCGCTTAGCCAGCTCGATCAACTCGCAGAGCTGCGGGTGTAGTGTCGGCTCACCGCCGACGAAAACCACTGTTCTGCCCTGCAACCCCACCAACGCGCTTTCGACCTGGCGCGCTGGAACCAGGGCCTCGCTCTCGCGGAGTTCACCCTGCGAACACACCAGGCAGCGGTTGTTGCAGCCGAACCCGAGCTGCACCGTCGTGAGCGGCGCAGGGTCGGGTCTAGAGGAGAGAGAGGACATCGGAGCGAATATCGGGTTGGAAGCGCGTCAGGTTAAAGCGGGGTTGTCGAATAGGCGGGGTTGTCGAATAGGCGGGGTTGTCGAGTAGAGAAGAAGGAGTCGAATAGAGAAGGACTCGAGCCCTAAGGCTTGAGCTCGGGTAGATGCATCTTGCCCTGCGCTAGCTGTCGTTCGCTCCGCGGAACGAACGCGCTCACGTCGACGTGCTGCTCGTTGGCGCGAACGAGTTCCGCCAACGCCATGAGTGCGAGACCGTGCGCCTCAGCGGTTGTCGTTTGACCACCGCCTTCATTGGCCAGATAGAAATCGAACCGCTCCGTCTGTTGGATGCCGCGCTCTTTTCCGGCGGGATCGATCCGACAGATATCCACCTGGAAGCGGCCGCCATCGGCATCCGCCATCACCACGTGCAGCGCGCCATGTTGCGCTCGCGCGGCCACCAAGGTGGCGTCGCCTAGTCGGGCGCCCGGAACGAGCGGCCGCAGCAGCGGAACCGTTTCGGATTTTCCACCTGAAATCGACGGGTTGGCACCAGGGTTTGCACCCGAGCGGGCGACATCCTGCGGGGTGCTGGATACACCCGCCGGTCGCGCGGTCGACGCGCGGGTTATGGCCAGACCGGCGGTTCCCGCGCCGATGGCACCAAGCGCTGCTCGCCGGCTGAATCCACTGTTTTTCTTCATCGAGGCCTCCGCTGAGTGAGCGCTGACAGCGCGCTCACAAAAAGCTCATCAAGTGACATGGTCTCTTGATCGTGGCCTATTCGTCAACGACAGGCCAACCCGGACCTGCGGATCCATTGGAGGCGGAATCGACTGCGTGATGTAGGTTTTGGTGCGCACGACCAAAAAACACGGTGGTTCGCGTCGTCAGGAGCAGCGACGCAACGCGTCGCGGCAGATACGGCCGGTGGACCGGGCGCCGACGGCAACCCCCCTGTCGGCGTCCGCTATCCGTGTCCGAGCCGGTTCAGTCGCGTGTTCCGGCGTCGTCCGACGCCGCGAACTGAAACCCATCGTCGACGAACCGCACGGTGATCTCACTACCGTCGGTGTAGCCGCCGGACAGCA
>JAUIKB010000416.1 GCA_030430975.1 Polyangia bacterium | reverse complement strand
TGACCTGGGCACCGTCGTGCCTACGATCTCCGGTCCCAAGCGCCCCCAAGACAAGGTCAAGCTGACGGATTCACCGACGGCTTGGAAGACCACGCTCGACCAGCTGCTCAAGGCAAATGACCAGACGGGCCAAGCGGGCAAGACCGCTAGCGCCGAGTATAAGGGCGAACAGTTCGACCTGGGTCACGGCGATGTCGTGATCGCAGCGATCACTTCATGCACGAATACGTCGAACCCATCGGTCATGATGGGGGCGGGGCTACTCGCTCGTAATGCTGCGAAACGCGGACTTCAGGTCAAGCCGTGGGTGAAAACGAGTCTCGCGCCCGGGTCCAAAGTCGTTACGCAGTACCTCAAAGCCGCCGGTGTTCTGGAGGATCTCGAGAAGCTCAACTTCCATGTTGTTGGCTACGGGTGCACTACCTGCATCGGCAACAGCGGTCCGCTGCCGGAGCCGGTCGCTGGCGCGATCGACGAAGCAGACCTCGTCGCCGTTAGCGTGCTTAGCGGCAATCGTAACTTCGAGGGGCGCATCAGTCCGCACGTACGCGCCAACTATCTGGCCAGCCCGCCGCTGGTTGTCGCGTATGCACTAGCTGGGCGCATGGGGTTCGATTTCGACAAGGAGCCCCTCGGCAAGGACAAGGAGGGCAACGATGTGTTTCTGCGCGATATATGGCCGTCGCCAGCGGACATATCTAGCACTCTGAGCACAGCGCTCACTCGCGAGATGTTCGAGAGCGAATACGCGAACGTGTTCAAGGGTGACGAGAACTGGCGCGGACTCGATATTCCGGAGGGCGCACGCTTCGGTTGGGACAAGGACAGCACTTACGTTCGCAAGCCGACGTTCTTCGATGATATGGGCGAAAAGCCCGGCGCGCTGAGCAACATCCAGGGCGCGCGCGTGCTGGCGTTACTTGGTGATTCGGTAACCACGGATCACATCTCGCCCGCCGGTTCGATCGCTGAAGACTCTCCCGCTGGGGAGTACCTCAAGAGTCACGGGGTGGAGCGGCGCGACTTCAACAGCTATGGCTCGCGCCGCGGTAACCACGAAGTCATGGTTCGAGGGACGTTCGCCAACATTCGACTGCGCAACCTGTTGGCGCCCGGCACCGAGGGTGGCTTCACGCGTCACATGCCAAGCGGCGACGCCGCCACGATCTACGACGCGTCGATGCGCTATCAAGCCGACGGCGTTCCGCTCGTGGTCATTGCAGGCAAGGAGTACGGTTCGGGTTCGTCTCGGGACTGGGCGGCAAAAGGAACCTACATGCTCGGCGTGCGTGCCGTGATCGCTGCTAGCTACGAGCGCATTCATCGCAGCAATCTAATCGGCATGGGGGTGCTGCCGCTCGAGTTCGCGGGCGGCGTCGATCGGGAATCACTCGGCCTCACGGGTGAGGAGGAGTACAGCGTTACCGGCATCGACGCGCTAGAGCCGGGCAAGCTGGTCGAGGTGACGGCGAAGAGCGCCGACGGAAAAACCACGAGCTTCCAAGCCAAGGCGAGGATCGATACCGCGGTCGAACTCGACTACTACAGGCATGGCGGGATACTGCAGTTCGTCCTCAGGCAGCTCGTATCGGGAGCGGCGTAGCGTTCGCGCAGCGTACCGGGCTAGCGGTTGGCGACGACCCTCAGCTCGCTAAAGCCACCGCAGTCCGGCGACTCATGACCCGTCAACAGTAGGCGGATGGCTTCGCCACGCACCCCGGCCGGCTCAACAGTCGTCGTCGGGTCCGGGGTGCCGGTGAGATTGCGCGTCTCAGACCAAACCGGCATGTCACTGTCGTCCAAGATCTGGACGGTCACCTGCCCGAAGCCGTACTCCTCTCGGAAATCCGGGTTGGCATTATTGTCGTTGCTGACGATGGTAATGCTCGTGAAGCACTCGGTTGTCGGCGCTCTCCACTCGAACTGCGTCGGTTGTCCTTCCGGACCGGTAGAAAACCATGACGTCGTGTCGTCGCCGTCGATGGCGAAGGCCGGAGGGAAGCCGTTGAAGACGGTCGAAGCCGAGACCGTGCCTTCGTGCCCTATCGGTGTCGAAATGAGCTTTTCGCCAATGCACGCTGTGGCGTCGGGCCCGTCGCACATCACCACGCCGGAGTCGCAGATGCCGCACGGCGCGCCCGGCTCGTCGTCGAGCGGAGTTGTGCCTCCGCACGTGTTGCTGGGTTGACTGCCGCCGAATCCTCCGGCCGACGTGCTTCCGGCCGTTCCCGCAGTACCGGCCCCGGCACCGAAGCCCGCTACGCCGGCGGTGCCGCCACCTCCAGTGGAGCCCACGCCGGACCCGCCGGCAGTTCCCGACGCCCCTGCTTGCCCAGCCGAGCCGCCGCCAGGAGCCTCATCGAACTGGCGCTCCGCAGAGCAGCAGACGCCCAGTAGGCCGAGCGCCATGAGGCCGAACGCGGCGCGCGGCCGTATCACCGCCGTCAATACCCGAAGTCCACGCCAGGCTTGCCGGTGGGTTTTGGCTCGGGCGGCTTAGGATCGATACTGTCCGGCAGATCGACTGGGTCCGCTTTCGAGCCGGTCGTTGCTGATGGCTTCTTCCGAGGCCGCGGATAGTAACGGGGCGTGCCGCCGGCGGTTGCCGTCGCCGTCGGCGCGGTGTTTGGGAGGTCATCGAGCTGCACCACGTTGGCGCTCGGCGAACCGCTCCCGCTGGCTACGTTGGTGTTTTCAGGCGCGCTCTGGGCTGCGCCGAGCGTACCACTGGCGCTGGTTTGACTGGCGGTGGTGGGAAGCGGCGCCGGATCGTCGCGCAGCAGAAGCGCGAGGAGGATCGCTCCGCCTGCAGCGATCAACAGCGCGGCGCCGATGCCGACCAACGCCGGTCGCACGACGCTCTTGGTTGCCGCGGTGTGGGCGAACGCGTGGGACCGTGACCAGATGGTCGATGTCGAAGGCGAACTCTTGCGGTCTTTGCGGCTTTGGCTTGGGTCAACGATCGTGCTGTCGCCAGGTGGGGGCGGCGCGACGTAGCTCATCGGCTCGAGTACTTCCTCAGCCGTGACGTTGGGCCACCGCTCGAGGATGTATGAGAATTCACCGGCGCTCTGGAATCGCATTTCGGGATCTCGCGCCATGGCACGCGTGATGATTGCCTCGAAGACCGGATCGAGATCCGGGGCGTATTCGCGGATCGGCGCGGGTTGCCCCAGCACGATCTTCACCAGCATTTCGTTGAACGACTCGGCGTGAAAGGGCGCGCGCCCCGTGACCGCTTTGTAGAGAATGACGCCGATGGCGTACAGGTCCGCGCGGTGGTCCACGCTGCGGCTGCCTTCGGCTTGCTCAGGCGCCATGTAGTTGGGGCTGCCGAGCACCTCGCCGGTGGTCGTGGTCTCTTCGATGCCGCCGCCTGCCTGAAACTTCGAGACGCCGAAGTCGATGATCTTTACAAAGTCTGGACGACCGGCCTTCTCGTGCAGGACGAAAATGTTGCTGGGTTTGAGGTCGCGATGAACGATGCCCGCCGCGTGAGCTGCCTGCAGCGCATCGAGAACCTGGATGACTAGGTCGCGGGTAGCCGCTGGCGTCAGTTGGCCAACACGAGCGATCCGCTCGCTGAGCGTTTCGCCGGCTAGGAACTCCATCACCATGTACGGACTGCCGTCGGGGAGGCGCCCGAGATCGAGCACCTCGACGATATGGTCGCTGCCGATCTGGCCAGCGGCCTGAGCCTCGCGCTCGAATCGCACCACGAGGTCTTTGCGGCGGGTTCCGGCCGCGTTCAGCACCTTGATCGCGACATGGCGGCGTATCAGCAGGTTCTCTGCTTCAAATACTTCCGCCATGCCGCCTGATCCCACAGGGCGCAGCACACGGTACTTCCCATCCAGTACTTGTCCGGGTTTGAGCGGCATTTTTCGGTCTTGGTGCATTCCATCTTACGTCGCAGGTGCCCGAAGGTGCTAGCCTTCTGCGGTGGCGCGGCCGGCGAGGACACTTCCGAGGTGGGGCAAAGCGGCGACGGCCAGCGTCTTGGTGGCCGCATTTGCTCAGTTTTTCGCGAATCCAGCGGTAGCGGAAACGGATCGGGAGCGAGCCAGCGCGCGCCGTTTAGCCAGCGAAGGTGCCAAGGCGTTCAGCGCCGGCGACTATGAGCGCGCTGTCGATCGGCTGCGTCGGGCGGAGAAGCTCGTGCACTCGCCGGTGCATCTTTTGTACATCGCTCGAGCTCAACGCCAGCGTGGCAAGCTCGTGAGCGCCCAGGAGAACTTCCTCAAGATCACACGAGAGGAATTGGGCCCCGATGACCCGCGGCCCTGGCGCGACGCACAGCGCAACGCGCGCAGAGAATTGGCCAAGCTGGAGCCCCGGGTGCCGCTCGTTACGATCGAGGTGATGGGCAAGGGCGCCGATGAGGCAACCGTCGTAATCGATGGTGACGAAACGCCGCCGGAGCTGATCGGCGTCGCGCAGCCGATCGATCCGGGGAAGCACAAAGTGATGGTCAAGGCCCCGGGCCGGCGCAGCAAGACGGTGAAGTTTTCGATCGGCGAGGGCGATACGAAGACGCTGTCACTCAAGCTGCGCAAGCGCAAAGCCAGCGAGCCGGAAGACGACGATGATGTTTCCGACGACGGCGACGCGAGCAGCGCCGTTCCTTATGTGGCCATCGGTGTGGGCGCCGCGGGGCTGCTGGCTGGCGGGTTCTTCTTCTTCCGTTGGCAATCGCTGACCGCCGAAGCGGACGACAAGTGCGGTGGCTCAACCAGGTGTTCAGACCCGGCGCTCAAACGCGAGATCACGGATCTGGACAACCAAGCAGCCACGGCGTCGGCGCTCGGGTTCGTCGGCGTCGGTGTCGGCGCGGCGGCCATCACGGTGGGCATCCTGATGCTGAACAGCGGCGATAAGGCCGAGGCGCGCCGGGCACCGAGCGTGCAGCCGTTTGTGGGCTGGCGCAGCGCTGGTGTGTCTGGACGCTTCTAGAAGGCTACTTGCGCTTCTTCTTGCGGTTCATGACGCCGCGAACGATCTGATAGCCGATCGATAGCGCGAGGTCGGCGCCTCCGGTGGGATCATCGGGCAGCTTTCGGGCCACGCCCAAGTGCGTGTCGTCCGCACCGGCATCGGCCGTTGATTTGTCTTTCTTCGGTTTCGGGGCGGAGCCTGGAGGCCCCTCCGCGGGGAGGTGATTTTCCAAATCGCTTTCGCGAATCACACCGAAGCTTTTGTCCGGTTTGCGCGCGGCTGCCACCACGACGTCCGGCGTGATGCCACGCGCTTGGATAGCCTGTCCGTCCGGCGTGTAGTAGCGCATCGTGGTCATTCGCAGACCGTCGCCGCCTGGCAGGTCGAGGATCGTCTGTACCGAGCCTTTGCCAAACGTCTTGGCACCGACCACCGTTGCTCGGTCGTGATCCTGCAGCGCGCCCGCGACCAGTTCCGACGCGCTAGCGCTGTACTCGTTCACAAGTACGACGAGCGGGGGCTTTCTCAGAGAGCCGCCCTGCTGCGCTCGGATCTCGTCCACAACCCGGCCGCGGTGTCGCGTTGAATAGATGACGCCACTGCTCAGGAATTCGTCCGCCACGGCGCTCGATTCGTCGACCAACCCACCCGGGTTGTTACGCAGGTCGAGTACCACGCCCGCTACTCGACCGTCGGCCTCCGAGCGCAGCTTGCCGATCGTCTTCAAAAGCTCTTTGTGGGTTCCTGATTGGAACTGTTTCAGTCTCAGATAGAAAATATTGCCATCAAGTAATTTCCCTTTGACGCTCGCAACCTTGATG
>JAUIKB010000415.1 GCA_030430975.1 Polyangia bacterium | reverse complement strand
GGCCCGCCGCTTGGACTCATCGGCCGCGACGAAGTGGTCGACCGGTTACGGCAGCTCGCGTTGGCGCCACTGGTTCGGTCATCGCGCGTCGGGTCCGCCGCGCTGGTTCTCGGTGAGGCGGGTAGTGGCAAGACAGCGGTGGTTCAGGCCGTGGAGGCGGCTCTGCGCGGCGCGCCCGTTCGGGTTCTCACCATAGAAGGACGTCGCGGTAGAGGCGTGCCGTTCGGCGCTGTCTTAACGTTCTTAGGCTTGGCTTTGGGTCTGCAGCGCGGGTCGAGCAGAGGGCGGATCGAGCGTGCTATGCGGTTGCTCGACGCAATCGGCGCAGCGCCAGAAGACGCGGATCACGTGGTGGACTTGGTAACCGCTCGCGCGCCCGAACACCGCTTACCGCCCGCGGTCGCACGAGCTGAACAAGTGCGTTCCTTGCGGAACATTCTGTGGAAATTCGTACACCACGCTCCTTGCCTCCTGATCGTCGAAGACGCTGACGCTTTGGACCCGACCTCGAGGGCACTGCTCGGCGAACTCGCTGCCGCCGCAGGCGGGCGGCAGTTCGGGCTGCTGGTCACCGCACGCTACGACCCCTGGCCGGACTGGGCACCGGCGCATTCCGAGCGGATCAAACTGGAGCCGCTCAGTCACCAGGACGTCGGCAGCCTAGTCCAGCAGCAGCTACCCGAGGCGACCATCGCACCTGACTTCGTCGCGCGGCTAGTTCAGCCAGCGGGCGGCTCTCCATGGTTGGTGCGGCTGCGCTTAAACGCCTTGCGCGCGGCCGATGCGCTGGAGATTCGCGAGGCGGACGGTCAGACCAGCTGGGAGGGCAGCTTCGGGGTGCTGTCCACAGTGCCGCGTGAACTCGTGAGGATCGTGATGCAGGCGCAACCCAAGCAGGTCCGGCGCTGGTTGGGCGCGATTGCGGTGGTCGGCGAAATGACGCCGGTGGGGTTTCTCGACGCGTGGGACCCCGCGACCGGACCGCGTCGCGAGCTGATCGCGAGGTGCGTTGCAACCGGACTGGTCGTGGAAGTCGACGACGCTTTGGGCTACGTCGCGGAGGGGACTCGCGTAGCCGCGAGCGATCTCGTGGCCGCGTCAGAGGCTAGAGCGATCCACCGAAACGCGGCACGCTGGTTCTCGAGCGGTCAGCCGCCGCGCGGCGCACTTGAACTCGTCGCGGATCACTTGGCGCTGGCGGGCGATCCGGCGAGCGCTGCCATGCGCTACGAGGACATCGGACGAGCGCACCTGCAGCGCGCCGACGGTAGGCTTGCGTTGCGCGCTTTGAACTCGTCGGTGGACTGCTGGCGCGCCGCCGGCGATGCGACCTGTCAGGCGAGAGTGATGATCCTGATCGCCGAGGCGCAGCTGATGGCGGGTGACATGAGCGCGGCTAAGCAAGCAAAGCTTGCTGCCGGTGGCTTACTTGCGGACGCTGACGGTGGCGACCAAGAAAGGCTGACATCGCGGTTGCTCAAGCTCACCGGACAGCTCGATGCTCGCTTAGGGCAGCGCGAAGACGCTGTGACGCGTCTGGCACGTGCAGCGGAAGTTCTCGAACGTAGCGGAGAGCATGGGGATGGCTTCGACGCACGGATGTCGCTGGCCTCAGTGCTCGTCGCCTCCGGCGATCTGGCCGGTGCGAAGCAGGCGGTCATAGCGGCCGGCAAGATCGCTCAAGGGCAGAAGCGTCCGATGTGGGAAGCGCCGAATACCGATCGGCGTCCGAAGCTGTCTTGGCGAGTGGCCAGTCATACCGATGCGCTCGCGCAGCTCGCGCGGATCGAGGCGATGCTCGGAGACGCTTCCCGCGCGCAGTCGGTCTATCAAAGCGCCGCGCACGCAGCCGGCCTCACCGGTGACGACTCGGCGGTGGCACGCGCGCACGCCAACCTGGCGCACCTCGCCGCTGAAGAAGGCTCCGACCGCATGGCGGTTGACCACGCGGAGCAGGCGCTGGCTGCGGCGGAAAAGGCGCGCGACCGGCAAGCGGCGGCGAGGATCGCCGTCAGCCTGGGTACCTACCGGATGAAACTCGGCGACGCGCCTGAAGCGGCGACGGCGTTCCGCACGGCGAACCGACTGGCGCGGGCGGTTGGATGGTCCCGTGGTGCGGACGCCGCACGCCAGGCGCTTGAGCGCCTCAAACCGTTGCTCAGCTAGTCCCGCCGGCAGTCCGTGCTGCTAGTACTTGCCGAAGAGGTCCTGAATGCGCGAGTCGAGCGCGATAGCGATCTTGTACAAACTCGAAATCGACGGGCTCGACTCCGCTCGCTCGATCTGTGACAGCAACGAGATACTCAGCCCCGTCCGCCGGCTCATCTGTTTGAGCGTGAGCTCTTTCTCTTTGCGCATCCCGCGGATCGTGTCGCCGATAATCTTGTGAAGCTGCTCTTCCGGCGTGCGCGCCAGGCCCTTTTTGCGCATCACGCGGCCGAGCACGTCTCGGAACTCATCGACGTTGAACGGCTTGCGAATGTAGTCGACGGCGTCGAGTTTCATCGAGGCCACCGCGGAATCGAGATTCGGATGGGCGGTGAAGATGACGACGGCAATGTCGCTGTCGATGGCGCGAATGCGGCGAAGCACCTCGATGCCGTCGAGCTTGGGCATCATCAAGTCCAAGATGATCACGTGATATTCGCCGTGACGGACCTCCTCTTCGACCAACGTAGGATCGCTGAGGGCCTTGACCGCGAAGCCGTCCTTTTCGAGCAGGGTCTGCATGTATTCGCAGATCGCCTTGTCGTCGTCGACGATCAGGATTCGCACAGCCGGAAGATCGATGGGCACTGTATTGCCTCCACAGCAGGGGTGATATTGCAGCCAGACTATAACCAACCCGCGGTTACAGTGCGACTAGATTCGCCTCTGTGTGCGACTTTTTTTGGCGGCTACAGCGAGATGAGCCACCCGACGTGTGGAGCGACGGACACGCCGAACACCGGTCCACGCAGCACCATGGAGGCCTCTAGGTACGGCCCGCCCACGGCGCCGAGAGGCAGTCCGACCCCGGCGCCTAGCCCCAGGGCGATCGGCCCGCGGCGGTGGACGAAGTCGAGCGACTGCTGATCCGGATTGGCCTGGCTGGTCGGGGCTGAGCGATCCTCACGCACCCGCACCTCGGCCGTAGCGTCCTCTTGTGCGAGTGCCACGCGGCCGAGCGCGTAAGGGTCTAGTTGCCGTACGCTCTGCAGCGAGAAGTGATACTCCCCGCGAACCTCGCCATGGAGGGGCAGAAAGGTCGAGCCGTTGGCGGCCTCGGGACCGCCCCCGAATGCAAAGCCAACCCGACCACCCAGACGCCAAGCACCCAATGGAACCGCGGCGCCTAGAATCACACGAGATGTCGACAACGCGGCGCCGGGTGAGACCTCGTTCCCTGGGGTGTCGGTCGGGCGACCCAGGTACTGGTCGCCTTGCTCCCGGAAGCAGAACCGCCCGTGGTTCGCTTCCGCTTCCTGGGAACACGCGTCGGCCGCGCCCAGCCAAGCGACGTCTTGTTCAAATCCTATCGAGAGGCTCAGCAGCGGGCCCTCTGGGTCTTGTTGATCTTCCGGCTCCGCTTTGCGGGATCGCTGCGATTGGCAACGCGCTTCGGGATCGGCGCCCGGTAGCGTCGGGGCATCGCCGTCGATGTTGGCCACGAGTTCCACTCGATGTGGCTGAGCCTTCCGGGCGCTGCTTTCGTATATTTCGCCGTGCCGTCGCGCCACAATCCGGTAGAGCATGGCGCTCTGACCGCGCACGTCAGCGCACCCGATTGTCGCCGCGAACCCGTCGCCGTGGCGGCGCATCGTCGTGCGGCGCCAGCGCCGTGCGCGCACAGTCTTGTAATACACGCTGAGCGACAGCTGACTCGCGTCGATCAAAACGTCCACATAGATGGGGATGGGCGTGTTTCGTCGCTGCTGGTGCACGGCGATATGCAGCAGCGCGGAGGTGATGCCGCCGACGGCTTCGAACGCAGCTTTGACGGCTGGAGTCGTGAGTCTGCGTTCCAGCCGTGCGAGCGGATCGAGCTTCACGGCGCGCTGAAGCGTCCGCTCGCCGGCCCGCTGTTTTCCGGAGTTCACTTGGGCTGCCCCCAGCGCTCGCAATAGGAACCCACGTTCCGCAGTCGTGCACGCTTTGCGGCAATTCCTCAGCGCTTCGGTGAGCAGTTTTGCAGCGGCCTTTGGGCGTCCCGCGCGCAGCTCCGCAAGGCCGCGCTCGCGTGCAGGGTCATCAGCCCGAGCCGATGAGCTGATTACCAACAACGACACGCCCGCGATAACGCGCGACAGCGCCGTCAAAACCCCTCCTGCTTAAGCTTGGCAGCGGACTGGCAAGCGACTTTCTCCCCCAGGTCGCAAGCGGTTTCGAAGGCCTCTCGCGCCTCGGTTTTCTTGCCGCGCGCTAGCGAGAGTTTCGCCTTGGCTTCGTAGCCAACTCCGCTTTCCGGCTCGATGTCGTCGATTTCTTTCGCCAGGTCTCCAGCTTCGGTGAATTCGTTATTCCGCAAGTGAATGTCTTGCATCGAACTCAAGCACCGCGCGTCATCGCTGTACGCGGATAAGCAGTATTTGAGGACTGTTCCCACGTTGTATTTGTCGTGCTGGCGCGTGTAACTGTAGATCCGAACTCGGCGGCAGCGTTTGTTGTCAGGGTCATCCGCTAGGCAACGCATGGCCGCAGCCCGGGCGCGGATGAAGTCCTTTTTGGCAAGCGCCTCGTTGGCTTCTCTCTGCGCTGAGCGGACGCGCTCGTCGACGTCGGCGTCGGGCTCCGAAGCATCAACGTGCGCCTCGACCGGTTCGGACGGCGACGTGTTGTCAAGCACCTCGGCTGTCGGTGGTGGCTCGGGGTCGGGCTGAGTTGGGGTGGTGACCACCGTTTCCGGAGCAGGTGAGCGGGGCTCGCGCAGCGGCTCGGGCTCCGGGTCGGTGCCTCGACGGATTCGTTCGGGGCGCACCGTCGCCGGTGTCCGGGTGGCAACGTAGACCGCTCCGCCCGCCACCCCCACTATCAAAATCGCCCAAATCCAGGCGTATCGAGCCGAAGCACCCATACGTATTCAATAGCCTCGTGCGGCTTGCGGGCCAAGCGGCCGGAACGCGGATGGTGTTAAAGTGTCCCGCTGAAACCCCGACCTTTGGGTCTGACCGCGGTTAGCGACGATGGCCTGGAGCGGCTGCTAAAAGCAGTGCATCGCGGCTCGCTTACATACCCGCTTTCCGGCGCTAGCCTCATGACGCTAGGCATGGGCGATTTGGCGGATCGCGTTGGCCACCTCAAAGGGCTCGATGCAGCGGCTGTCCGGGCCGTGCTTGTGGCGGTTATCGCCGAGCGCCGGCGAGAATAGCGCCCATGCGCTTGAGTCGGCGTTGATGGTCAACGTCGGCGATCAGCTCGAGCGGGTCGCCACTGAGCGTTTGGGTCAGGTCGCGGCCGTGGCCGAGGGACGCGAGGTAGAGGCGGGCAGTGTCCGTCAGAAAGCTCTGGTCGATGGCAGAGCACTCGGACAGCGCGCGACGCAGGCGAGCCGGCCTGGTCGGGGCGGCGACCCGCGCAACGGCGAGCATGTCCCGCAGGCAAGCACTGCTCGTTTGGTGCCGCAGATAGTTAACGCGAAGAAATGTCAAAAGCAAGAGCCGCGCGGTTCCAGCCGCATCTGCTTGCCAGAGTTCGCCGATGGCGGCTTTGCCTGGAGTCCGGTGACGATAGCTGTTGACGGATAGAAACCAGCGATGCTCGCGGTCGCCGGCGCAGCACAAAGCCAAGTAT
>JAUIKB010000414.1 GCA_030430975.1 Polyangia bacterium | reverse complement strand
CCGGCCAATCCCTGCTCTTCCAACCTATGCCGATGCATAGGCGGACGGCCGGTCGTGCGACCGGCTGATGGAACCACTGAGCAGGGCGCCGACGCAGGGTGCGACCACATCGCTCAGCACGTCGCGGCGCAGCTTTTGGCGCGTGGCGGGACTCGCCAGTCCGTGAACAAGCCACTCGTCGTCGACGCTCTCGGCCCGTGTAGCGGCTTCGGTAAGTGCGTGAACTTCACGTTCGAGCACTCGCGCAAGCTCCGGTTGCTGTCCGACCTGCCACGCTATGAAGCGCCACGCGAGCTCGCTGTGGCGTTGCTCGTCAACGGCAATGCGCCGCAGGGCCTCGCGGACTACCGGGTCCATCGCGTGTTCGGCGCCGTGGCTCGCCTCGACCGCCGCCACGGTCTCACCGACGCAGCCCTCGCGGAACACCAACGCGATCAGCTCGTTCGGCTCGAGGTCCTGCATCGAGCCGGCGATGTCGAGCGGTCCAGGCCCCACGTTGCGGTCGCCATACGCTGAGGCGAGCCCGAAGCACAGCTGCGCGTGGCGGCGTTCGTCGCTGATCGCTCGTTCGGTCGCTTCGACCAGGTCGGGCGGGGCTCCCAGGCTCAGTAGCTGCAGCATGAACCGGGCGAACGCGGCGACCGACGCATGCTCCATCTGACCGGCCTCGGTCCAGCGTCGGGCGAGTTCACGTCGCACGTCTTTGGACATGCTCAAGTCGGGCTGTTGGGTGACGAGCCAATCCGCACGGTTCGCAACCGGGGGCAGGCGCTCGGCGCCGTGAACCAGGAACGGTCGACCGGCGGCGCAGTTGTCCTGTAGACAGGTCCACTTCGAATCCGTGTACGCGCAGGTTGCCGGCGAGGTGCAGTCATCGTTCGTGGCGCACTCGTCGCTACCGGTCTGGCAGTGCCAGCTGATCGAGCCGCACTCACCCACCGAGCGCATGCACAACTTGCCGCCGCCGCAGTCCGCGTCGGTTTTGCACGTCGCGCGAACGCAGATGCCCACTGGGTCGCCGCATGCGCAGAGCTGATCGGCGCCGCAGTCCGCGTCCGACTCGCAGCCGTAGCGGCAGGTACATTCGGGTGCCTGGCCGTAGATGCCGCACTGCCCCAGCTTCTTGTCCGAACAGTCAGCATCGGTGGTGCAGTCTTGGGGAGCGCTGCCGCCGACGCCGGCATCGCACATGTAGTCACTGCGCGGTACGTTGGCCGTACACTTGCCGGCCTTGGGGCGATGCACTTGGCCTTCGGCGCACGTTTCGATGCCGCCGCTCTGGCCGGTCGCCGGGGCCGAGTTCGTGCACGGAAAATCTTTGGTCCCGCCGACAGCGTCTCCGCTACTGCAGCCGGGCGCGGCGACGAGCCCCATCGCCGAGAGGATCGCGAGTCGATAAGAACGAAGCAGCATATAGTCCTTCCTTCGCGCCACGCTTTGGGCGCTACGCTCAGAATAGCAGCAATGCCGCCGAATTCCTCGCCACGGTCGAGGCTGTGCTAGCGTTTTAGCCATGGATGGGTGGGTGCGGCTCAGCGTGGCGGTGGTGGGCACGTTAGTGTGCGTCGCCTGTGGTGCGAGCTCTCCGCCGGCGTCGAGCGCCACGGGGCCAGCGCCTTCTGGCAGTGCAGCGTCGTCCGCAGCGGACACGCCGCCGCCGCCGACCAGCGCACAGGTCGGTCCTGAGCCGGCGGGCGGCGGCGAGAAGTACACGCTGAATCTCAGTCGTGATTCGGTTCAGGGGCGCGTGATCGACTACAGCGCGACCACGTACATCAAGAACATGGAACGCCGCGTTCAGGGCGGCCGCGTGATCAAGAACTCGCGCAGCTTGTCGAAGATGCACTTCGAGGCGGAAGCGCACGTCATCAAAGCCGAGGGTGGCAACGCGCTTCAGCGCGAGTACCGGGTCAAGCTGTTGGAGCTCGAAACCCCGGCCGGCCCTAAGCAGTTGCTCGGGCCCGGTGATGTCGTCGTCGTCCACCGCAAGATGAACACGCCGGGTCGGATCGAGCTCAAGGGCAAGAAGCTGCCGGACGATATTCGACGCGTCCTTACTTACGTGACGCAGCCGAGATTGACCAAGGGCACGTCGGCGGACTTGTACGGTCCCTCAGAGCCGAAGGCGGTCGGCGATATCTGGCCGATCCAGGGCGAGCGCGCATCGGCGTTCTACCGCAGCATGGATATCCACATCGATCCGAAGCAGTTCGAAGGCAGCGCCCGGCTGATGGAGCTGACGGAGACGAACGGCATTCAGACTCTGCACGTAGTGGCCGGAATGACGGCGCGCATGGTCAAGCTCGATGCCGTGGGGCCGAACGCTCGCGTGATCAGGGGCGACCTAGCCGTGAAGGAAGCGCGGTTCGTGCCGCTCGATCCGCAGGTGCCGGTCACGCGCGGCGATATCGAAGTCGTCCTCGACTACCAAGCGGAGCTGCCGGATCCGGGTGGTCCGATTCAGCTCGAGATGGCGATCGCGCGCACCGCTCGACTCAACATTATCGTGAAGAAATAGCGTTCGGCTCCGGCGCCGACACCCGCGGTCGTCGCCGCGTTGAACGCCTGTACAGGTGCGAGCGGGTCGACTCAGGTCCTCCGAGTGGGAAAACCCGGCCAATTCTTGCTCGGCAGCACTCGAAACGTGCCGCTACGGCACTTTTGAGCTACTAACCCGTCCCCCAAAGGACCGACAAGTGGCCGAATTATTTGATCATCCGTACGCCAGCTTCCTGCAGCGTGTCGCCAAACCCAATCGCTACACCGGGCGTGAGCACGGCGCGCGAGTCAAAGACTGGGCTGAGACGGCGACGCGTGTCTGCCTGGCATTTCCCGACATCTACGACATCGGAATGAGCCACCTCGGCTTTCGGATCTTGTACAAGCTGCTCAACGATCAGACCGACGTGTTGGCGGAGCGCTGCTACACGCCGTGGATCGATCTGCAGGCCGAGCTGCGAAGCCACGGTCAGCTGCTGTGCGCGCTCGAGAGCGGCCGGCCGCTGTGCGACTTCGATGTCGTCGGCTTCTCGCTACAATTCGAGCTCACCTTTACCAACATCCTGACGATGCTGGACCTGGGGGGCATCCCGCTCCGCGCAGAGGACCGCAGCGACGACGATCCGCTAATCGTGGTGGGCGGCCCGGTGGCCACGCACATGGAGCCACTGGCGCTGTTCGTCGACTGCGCGCTGATCGGTGACGGCGAGGAGGCGACCACCGAAATCGCGCGCCTGTGGACCGACGGCAAGCGACGCGGGTTGTCGCGTCAGCAGCGTCTGATCGAGCTCGCTCAGCTTCAAGGAGTCTACGTACCGAGCCTGTACGAAACCGCCGTTGATTCTACGACCGGCTTTGAGGTTGTGACCGGCGCGCGGCGTGACCCATCCGGACAGCCGCTGGCGCCGTTTCCGATCGAACGACGACTGGTCGAGGACATTTCGGCGTACCCGTTCCCCGACGACGGTCCTGTGGGCGGTCCGGAGGCGATCTTCGATCGGATGAGCATCGAAGTTGCGCGTGGCTGCACCGAAGGATGTCGCTTTTGCCAAGCGGGAATGATCTATCGCCCGGTGCGCGAACGCGATCTGAAGACGGTCATCGACACCGTGATGAAAGCTATCGAGAAGAGCGGGCAGGATGAAGTAAGCCTGACCGCGCTCTCCACCGCCGACGTGTCCTGCATCTCGCCGCTCATCAAACAGCTAGTCGAGAAGACCGCTCCGAAGCGCGTCAGCCTGGGCGTGGCGAGCCTGCGGGCGTACGGGCTGGCAGAGGACTTGCTCGACGACATGAAGCAGGTACGCGCCAGCGGCCTGACGTTTGCTCCCGAGGCTGGCACGCAGCGGATGCGCGACGTGATCAACAAGAACGTCACCGAGGCGCAGCTGATGGAGACGGCCGAGCGCGTATTCAAGCGTGGCTACGATCGGATGAAGCTCTACTTCATCATCGGTCTTCCGACCGAGCAGGACGAAGACGTGCTCGGTATCATGGACGTGGGCGTCAACGCGTTCGACGTGGGACGGCGCGTGACTCGCGGCCGCAAGCCGAAGGTTACCGTCAGTGTGTCGGTTCACGTGCCCAAGCCGCACACGCCCTTCCAGTGGTGCGCGATGGACGACGAGACGGAAGTCGACCGTAAGCAGGCGATGCTCAAGGATGCGGTGCGACCGCATCGAGGTATCACGCTACGCATGCACGACTGCCAGGCCAGCATCCTCGAGGGCATCATCGCCCGGGGCGACCGCAGTCTGGGGCGAGTTATCGAGCGCGCGTATCTGGGCGGCGCCCGCTACGACTCTTGGGACGATCAGCTTCGCCTCGACGTGTGGCAGGAAGCGTTCGAGCACTTCGACGTAGAAACATCGAAGTTCCTCAGCACGATTCCGGTCGATGCTCGCCTTCCCTGGGACCATTTCGACATCGGGCTGGAGGACGGCTTCTTGGCTCGCGAGTATCGTAAAGCCCTCAAGAGTCGACTTAGTCCGCCGTGCGGAAAAGCCGCCGGCATGTTCGTGCACCACACCAACACACAGGAAGCCGAAGCCGACCAGCGCCGGCTCGTCTGCTACGACTGCGGCGTCGCCTGCGACATGTCCGACATGCGCGCTAAGCGCGTCGGCTTCCTCGAGCGGATGGACGCGACGGTCCCAGGCAAGCGCGCGCAGCTGCCGATCGTCCAAGCCGAGCCCGGCCAGCCCAAGAAGCGTCAGCGCCCCGAAGCGCTTCGCCCGCCGCAGACCGGCGGACCCGCGGAACGCTGGCGACTCAAGTTCGTCAAGACCGGACCCGTGGCGCTGCTCGGGCATCTCGATCTGATCCGGGAGTTGCCGCGTGCTTTACGCCGAGCCGGACTTCAGACGGCCTACTCGCAGGGGTACCATCCCAAGCCGATCCTGAGCTTCACCCCGGCGCTAGCGTTGGGGAGCGCGAGCGTGGCGGAGTACCTCGACGCCAAGCTGGTAGGCGCGCCAGATGCGGACCAGCTGTTGAAGCAACTCAACGCAGCGTGCGCGGGCGGACTCGAGTTCATTGCCGCGACTAAACTCACGCCCCTCGACCCTGGGCTCAACACGGTCATCACCAGCGCCACGTACATCTTGGCGCTGAGCGAACTGGCGGTTGCCGAACGCGGCGGACGTGACTGGCTGAGCGACCGCATCGGCGCGTTTCTTGCCGAACAGGAAGTCATCGTGCACCGCAACGTGAAGGGCATCGGCAAGAAGATCGATGTGCGCGCCAAGGTGCTGGCGCTTTCGATCGGCGACCAAGACGCGGCCGATATCGTCGAGCGCGCGGGCGTTGTGGGGCGGCTGGTGCCGGTGGTTGTCACCGTTTCGCTGGACGCTAACGGATCTGTCAAGATGCCGGAGGTCACTCAAGCCGTGTTCGGCGACGCGGCGTTCCCGTGCACGCCGGTACGTGCCGAGATCAACGCCGGCGCGCACACACCGCTCGCTCTGAGCGTGTTTCGCAAGCCAGCGCCGAAATCAAAAACAGCCCCGGTATCTCCGACCGCTTAAATGTTCGGACCGGAGTTTCGTTCCAATGACCGGTAACCGTCGCTCGTAGCCCGACGTACAGAGCGTGCGTCCGCGCGTTCACGGCTACCGTTGCTGCGCGCGCCCTTGTAGGATCGGCGCATGGATCACCAGCAGCGACGGGCGGAGTACTGGCGGGCCAACCTGCGCGTGTTGGCGGTCCTCTTGTCGATCTGGTTCGTCGTGTCTTATGGCGCTGGCATCTTGTTCGTCGACGCCCTGGATCGGGTCCAAG
>JAUIKB010000413.1 GCA_030430975.1 Polyangia bacterium | reverse complement strand
ATTCCCCAATGATTTCAGGGGTCCGCCGCTGGGCTGGACATGGCGCCAGGCCTCCTTCATCTTGGGGGGGTGTTTCGAATCAGAGGAGTCGCCCTAGCCGTCGTCGCCGCGGCCGTGTTGCCCGTCGCCAGCGTGCCCCAAGTATCAGCTGCGGAAAGCGCGCTGAAGTCTCGCGAGCTGCCGCCGAAGTTCCGCAAGTCGCCGTACTCGCTCATGAGCCTTTCCGTCGGGGCGACGAACAGCGGGTGGCAAGTTCGAGCCAAGAAGCTGCGCAACACGCCGCACCTAAAGGTCATGCGACCGGCGAACGCATACGGTCATCCGGCGCTCGTCCTGATGCTGAAGCGAAGTTCCCGCGACGTGGCGCGCGGCTCTCGTGGCGCGAAATTGCTGGTCGGCGACCTGTCGAAAAAGGACGGTGGGCCGCTGACGGGGCACATCTCGCACCAAAGCGGTCGCGACGCCGACGTGGCCTTCTACGTGACCAAGGACGGCAAGTCTGTCCGGTCGCCGCGGTTCATCGCCTTCACCGGCAAGGGCAAAGCTCGCGACAAGAGCGGTTACGAGTTCGATGTGAAACGCAACTGGCTGCTCCTGCAGTCCTGGGCTCGCGACACCCGTGCAGGACTTAGCCACGTGTTCGTTTCGTCTGGCCTGCGACGCCTGCTGATCGCTCACGGGCGCAAGGCCGGCGCGAGCAAGGACACGCTTACCAAGGCGTTGGCGCTACTAAAGCAGCCGCCGAACTCGTCAGCGCACGACGACCACTTTCACGTGCGCATCAAGTGTCCGAAGAAGCACGAAGGACTCTGCCGGGAGTAGCTTCTGACGCGTCGGATCGTCCGGTGGAGCAGCGTGGCAGAGGCGGCTGAGCGCAGCTAGGGTGTCTGCTCAGCACCCGGCGGACGGCCGCGTCAGCTGGGAAGATCAAGACGGCGAGATCTCTGCGCGTACGCCGTTGGCGATGAGCACACGTGCACTCACGTCGCTGGCGATCGCGTCGACTGCGTCGGCAATGACAGACACAGCGCGGGTCACCGGCGCGGCGGGTGTGTTGGGCCAGCTCTGGCCGTGAACGCTACGTACCGATCGGTTTGAGCTGGATCAGACCGGGACCCGGCTTGACCCGCGCCTGGCAAGCCAGCCTGTTGTTCCGTGGGCCGTCGAGCAGGTCGAGTAACTCTTGCTCCTCCTCGGAAGCCGCCTCCAACAACTCCGCGCCGGCGAGCACTTCCACCTGGCAGGTTCCACAGCTCGCGGACCGGCAGGAGAACGCGACCGGGGCCAGGACCTCATCGCAGAGATCGACTAGGTCTCCGCCGGTCGCGGTGTCGATCGTCTTGCGGCGACCCGAGTCGCCGTCCAGAAACTCAACCGTAGGCACGCACCTAGCGTATCAGACAATGGTCGGTGGCTCCGTTCTGGAGGGGTGCGCGGCGAGGCGTGTATAGTCGACCGATGTCAGGAGTCGCCATGGTTTGGTCGCTGAGTGATCCTCAGCGGTCGGCGCGCCGCAGTTTGCTGCAAGCTGCAGAGGAACGCTGATGCTCGCGCTCGTTTTGGGTGATACGCCTCGCGTCGTCTCCGATCATCCCGAACCGGTCTGCAGGGAAGGTGAGGCGCGCGTTCAGATGCACGTCGCGGGCGTCTGCGACACCGATCTCCAGCTCGCACTTGGGTACATGGGGTATCGCGGTGTGCTCGGGCACGAGGCCGTCGGGCGCGTGATCGAGTGCGGCGACAGCGACTGGGTCGGCCGTCGCGTCGTCGCAGACATCAACGCGGGTTGCGGACAGTGTGGGGACTGTCTGCAGCGTGATGGTCACCACTGCGCGACCCGGACGGTGCTGGGGATCGTCGCCCGAGATGGCGTGTTCGCTGAGCAGTTCGTAGTGCCTACGAGGAACCTGGTCGCGGTTCCGGACGAGGTGTCCGATGACTGCGCGGTGTTCAGCGAGCCGCTCGCGGCGGCGCTCCACGTTCTCGACGACATTCCTGTGTCCGCTCACGTTGGGGTGTTAGGCGATGGCAAGCTGGGTCTGTTGATCGCGCTCGCGTTGCACGGTGCCGGTCGGAAGGTTACGGCCATTGGGCATCACGCCCAGAAGCTCGCGATCGCCGCGGGCGGCGGCGTGGCGACTTGCCTTGAGGACGAATTACGAGACGACCGGTTCGATGCCGTCGTCGAAGCGACCGGGTCGGCAACGGGTCTGGCGGTGGCCCTTCAGCGCGTGCAGCCCCGTGGTACGGTCGTCTTGAAGACGACGGTTGCGAAACCGGAGCCTGTTGACCTGGCGCCGGTCGTGATTCACGAGTTGCGAATCGTGGGGTCGCGCTGTGGGGCGATGGCTTCGGCGATCGAGCACCTGAGCCGTGGCCGGGTGGATCCAACGCCGCTGATCGCGGCTCGGTACAAGCTCGCCGACGCGGAACGAGCGATGGCGGCCGCGTCGGCGCGCGGAACATTGAAGATTCTCGTCGACGCGCACTAGCGTCGACGGCGCCGGGCCGCCTTCATGAACGCCTGACCGCGGGGCGAAATCTCGTAGCCCACTTCGAAGCTCTGGGTCAGCCCGAGCTTCTTGAGTTTCCGGACATTGACCTTGAAGGGATCGCGCTCCCGGCCGAGTTTCGCCGCGAGCTTGCTAGCCGCGATCTGTGGGTGCTTTGCGATGACCGCCAGCGTTTCGGCGGTCCATGGGCCTTTCTTGTCCATGCGGTCGAGCTTCGACTGGATGTCCTGAACATCGTCGGCGGTTAGTTTGTCGTCGAGGGCGATGGAGACGCGGTCGCCATCGCCACCGTAGTGCAGCCTCACCCGATACAGCTCGCTTGACGGCTCGAGCGGTTCGTCTTTTGCGCTGCGGAGGTACTCGATCAGTTCCCGCCGGGTTTCGAAGCCGGCCGCCTTCGCATCAGCGGTCCGGAGATCTCGAGTTCGGATCCGCTCGACGGAGTCCACTTCGAGCACACCGATCGGATGGCAACGATAGCGCCCGCCGGGTTTGACGTGAGGTTTCTTCCAGCGCCGGATGGTGATGGTGACGTCTCCGGCTTTCAGTCCCTCGTGAAACGCCTTCTTAAACAGCAGCATGGGCCGGTGAGTATAGCGGTTCTAAGTCTGATTGTTCTCACGCTCGGACCCGGCGGCCGCAATGCTCGGGGAACTCGATCTTTACCGCCCGCCGGGAGGACTCTCGGCGCGGACCCGAACGTTGAGGAGCTTGCAGGAAGAGCGGGGCTAGCTGCGTCGAAAGACCGTCGCCAACCAAGGCTGCTGCTCGCGTGGAACACCGGGTGGACGGTAGTAGTGTTCGAGTTCGCGAAACCCCGCGGCCGTTACGATGTCGGACCAGTGCGCGTGGTCGTGAAACGCGCCGTAGCGCTCGCCGTTGAATCGCTCTTCGTTATTACCGCGAGGATTCGACGCGAAGAGTACCCCGTCCGGCCTCAGCGTCGAGCGCAGCTCCGTGAGGACGCGGGGCAGCTCTTGGGTGGGTACGTGGAACAGCGAGGCGTTCGCGAATACGCCGTGAAACCGCGCATCCGGTAGCTTCATCGCGAGCAGGTCCTGGTGCCAGACCGGACAGCCGGAGTGCGTGCGCGCCATGTGGCAGAAACGCTGCGAACCGTCGAGTCCTACGGGGGCGTGGCCGAGCTGCGCAAACGCGACCAGATCGCGGCCAGGCCCACATCCCAGGTCGAGAATCGCTAGAGGGGGTTCTGCGACGATGTGTCGAAGTAGCGCGGTGCGGTTTTGCGTCACATCGTGGTCGCGCGTTCCTCGCCAGAACGCATCGGCCCGCTGGTCATAGTGGGAGAGCGTGCGCGCGGTGATGGCCGCCAGTTCGCTGCTGCCGAGTCTACGCGCCATTTCGACCCACGTGCCGCTCGGCCCAGGCTACGGCGGCGGTCGCCGAATCCGCGACGGCGATGGGGGGACGGGCTACGTCGTCCAGCGCCGATCCCGCGAGGCGTTGACTCCAGCCGTCGATGTTGATGCCGAGGATCGGCCGGTCGAGCTGCCAGGCGATTGAGATCTCGCTCAGTGTCCCCGCGCCGCCGCCCACCGCGATCACGACTTGGCCGGTCAATACGACCAGCACGTTTCGCGCGTGCCCGAGGCCAGACGGGATGATGATGTCGACGTGGTCGTTGGCGGCGATGGGCGTGCCGTCAGGCAGGATGCCGATCGTCGCCCCGTCGAAGTAGCGATCGCTGTGATGAGCGCCGGCGCAAGCCGCTTCCATGACGCCACCCTTGCCCCCGGTGACGACGCGACATCCCATGTCCACGAGTCCCCGACCGATATCGAACGCGATGTCGAAGGCCTGCTGCGAGGGCTCGGCAGCGCCGATGACGGAGCAGATCGGCCGGCGCCTCATCGGCCCATCTCCTGCTCGTCATTGGCTCCGGTTGGCGGCGGGGCGTCCAGCGCCGCGTGGAAGAACGCGACGATGCCAGGCACGTCGTTGTCGATCCAGCGCCGAGGCGAACGCGGGTTGAATTGCCAGAAGAGTCGCTCGCGGCGCCGTGCGAGGACATCGATCCAGGCCGGATAGTGCTCCACGCAGATAGCCCAGGTTCCGCACTCGTGGTGTTGATAGTCTTCTTGCTCGCCGGTGAACCAGTCGACGGCGCTCTTGATGGGAATGTAACGCGTCGTGGGCTGCGCCGAGACGAACGCGCGGCCGAGCCGTCGATAGACAGCACGCTGTTTGCGATCGGGGACGTGGGGCAGAAACAGTGTCCCCATCGTCGAATGTAGGTTGGCGCTAGCGTGGAACGGAACCCGTGCGAACAGGTCGGCCAGGTGCCGCGTCTCAGGTTCACTGAGCGGTGCACTGCCGCGGTAGAACGGATTGTCGGGATCGGACGACCCGGTCGCCCAGCCGCCGAGCGACGCGGCGTACCAAGGTAGCGGCCCCGGTTTGGGAAAGTTGCGGTTCAGATCCACGCCGCGGGCGTTAGGTCGCAGTTCGTTCAGCTCGCCGAGGCCGTCGCAGGACCAGGTGCGCGCGTAGCCGTCGGGGTTCACGGAAGGAATCACCCAGATGTTGGCACGCTGCGCTAGGCGGCGGATTGTCATGTCGCCGTCAGCTAGGCGCTGTAGAAGTCCGAGCGCTACGCAAGTTCCGATGAACTCCGGGCCGTGTATGTTGGCGCATACGAGGACATTGCGCCGCTTGCCGCTGCCGATGCGGACCGCCCTGAGCGCGCGTCCCTCGACGCTCTTGCCGTACTCGCGTACTTCCGCGTCCAGGCGCATCGCCAGGGCCGCGACCTCGACGCTGAGCTCCTCTTCCGACAGATACGGTGCTAGTTGCGCTGCCATGGCAACGAAAGCCTAATCGCGTTTCGCGTCGGGCGCGCTGTGTTTCAACAGCAACCAGAGCGCGCGCGCTCTGACCCCGTCCCACATCACGTCCTGCACCTCGAGAGATTCTGCGTAGCTAATGGCTCCGAAGCCGATGGCGGCGACGGGCCCGCCGCTCCAGTGCGTGGGCCGGCTGCCGCTGGCCGCGAGCACGGCCAGTGCGTTACGCGCCTCGAGGCTTTGAGATAGGCTCCACTCGACGATCGCCCAAGCGAGATCTGCGTGTCGTCTCTCGTCGGCAGCGATCCGCCTGAACGTGTCAGCCAGGGTTGCGTCGGTTGCCTGCTCGGCCATCGTCAGCAATTCCGGGAGATCGTAGCCATTCCCGTGACCGTACTCATACGGACTGCTGCCCTCCGACCGCGCGTGAATCTCGCCTTCGGGCAGCAGACCGAGATCCCGCACCTGCAGCATGT